>JAALKG010000046.1 GCA_011088145.1 Cyanobacteria bacterium MH1_Bin12
TCTCCTGCTCCCTTTTAAACCCTGACCGTGATTCATCCCATGGGCATAGCCGTGGTTCTTCTCAAGGAACACAGATAATTTTTTATTTTTAGTTATTAATATTTTCAGATTTACTATCTAACTTATGGATAGAGAATCGTTGACAAAAAGTCATACCAAGTTCTGAAAATAAATCTGTTATCCTCATTTTATACTTGCAAAGATTATAATTTTATTTTATGAGAAATTGTTCTTTATTTGAGCAAATAATTGTTTAGATCAACTCTCTTTAGTGATTAATTTTGTCTAGTCAGTAAAAGAAAAGGCTGAAGAATGAGGTGTTTTCTCTAAAGTTTGACTTAGTTGAGAATGTAGATAACCATTGGTTGCTAAAATTCTGCCACTATCGAGATCAAACTCTTTTTGATCATAAGCGGTAATCTTTCCTCCTGCTTCTTTTACAATTACAACTCCTGCGGCTAAATCCCAAGGGCTTAAACCTCTTTCCCAATAACCATCTAATCTACCTGTAGCTAAATAGCACAAGTCAACAGAAGCACTACCTCCCCTTCTTACTCCTTGAGTTAAATGAGTTAGATAGCAAAATTCGGCATAATTATTGTCTTCTACTTCTGTTCGATCATATGCAAAACCTGTTACCAAAAGACTATTAATTAATTTATCGGTGGTGGAAACCTTAATTGGTATATTATTTAACGTCGCACCCAATCCTTCTCCTGCACACCATAATTCATTGGTCATGGGGTTATAAACGACCCCTACGGTGGGAACACCATTAACTAATAAACCTACGGATACAGCAGCTTGTGGATAACCATGGGCATAATTTGTCGTACCATCAAGAGGATCAATTACCCATAAATATTCACTATCTTCTAGACCAAAATTACCTGATTCTTCCGCCAGAATTTTATGTTGGGGATAATATCTTTTAATTACCTGAAGTATTTGCTTTTCTGCTTGTTTATCAACTTGGGTAACTAAGTCTCCAATTCTGCCTTTTTGTTGTATATCTAATTGTTTACCCCAATATTTTTGTAAGACTACGCCTCCTGCACGGGCTGCGAGTACTGCAATATCAAGGAGTTGCTCGATGCTGTGGTAATTATTGCTCATTATTATCTAGAAGTTTGAGATGATGAATTGAGTTGTTTAAGAGGTTTTTCTGGATTCCAAATGCCTTTGCCCATAATGCGAGCATAATTTTGAGCATTTAGTAATTGTTGATCGTATTTACCGTCAGTATAGGTTAAATTGACTATCGCATATCCTTGTTCTATTAATTGTTCGTTAATTAATTTTTCTTCATACCAAACATATCCTTGTAATCTACCAAATTTATCTTGTTGTTTTAAATCAGTTTCGATGGATAAAGAGTTATGATTCAAAGTCTGGTTTAAAAATTGCTTTGCATCTTTACCCCAAGGCTTTTGAGACCAAGAAGGAGCATTTAAACCTGTTAATCTTAACTTATAAGTCTGATTTTCGATCATAACTTCGATGGTCTGTGCGCTGACCACTTTCTTGAGAGTAGCAGGAAATCCTTTAGGAATTTGATGAGATTGACAAGCTCCAATGAAAAACAGTAGACACAAAATAATGATTAGCAATCCTCTTGACAACACTTATTCTATTCCCTAATTATTCATTCTTAACTGTTTCCTAAAAAATTGCTTTAAAGCCTTGTTTTGCTATAGAAAACTTTACCCTTGTGTAATTTATTCATCTTCAATGGGAAAACCAAAACGAACTTTTCCCTTGCCAAAGTAGCGTCCAAACTGCAACTCATAAACCTCATCTTCGTCTTGAGTTTCTACAACCAAATCAGAACGAGGATAAGAAACACATAATAAGGCATAACCTTGACTCTGCAATTCTGGAGATAAGCCCATGGCTTCAGGTTGATATAAATCTCCTTTTAAAACTCTTACTGCACAGGTAGTACAAGCACCATTACGACAAGCAAAAGGCGGTTTTACATCTTGATTTTCTGCCGTATTCAAAATATATCTATCTTCTGGTACTTCAACGGTTTCTACTGTGTTTTTCTGTCGATTATTAATAGTTACTCGATAAGTTTTGGTCATTGACAATAAATAGTGGCTGTTCAAATATAATGATTCATTATTAATTATAATGCCACCACTCAAATGCAGAGTATAGAATTTAAAAATGCAAAAAGATCAAAATTGAATTTGATCAGTTTTCATCAAGTTTTTACCATTCAATGCATTTGCGAGTCGTGAATTCTCAATGACTATTTGAGATAAAAACTGTTAGTATCGTGAAGAAGTATTTATTAAGTACATATTCACCAAATATTATGTGGCAAAAAATCATTTTACAGGGAATTTCTCGGCTTAGTTTTGTTTCTATACTTTGGTTGATGTTTATTTCTCCTGCACAAGCTGCATTAGAATTAAGGGTTGCAATTAAAAAAAATGTTAAAAATATACAGATAGGTAGTTCCACTCCCGCCGTCGTTAAGAATATAAATGGAAAAATCTTAGGGCAAGTCGCAGGTATGAACTCTTTCGTTTCTCAAGTTCAAAATGGTGCAGTCAATCTTGATAAATGGAAGTCTAATGGCTTATGGGTAGAACCTAGTGGTGATGGTGTTGTTTGGATTGGCGATCGCTGGTATCGAGGAAGAGTATTATTAAGATTACAAGGCAAAGGTGTAACTGCAATTAACTACGTTGATTTAGAAGATTATTTATACAGTGTGGTGGGAGCAGAAGCCATACCGAGTTGGCCAAAAGATGCTTTACAAGCACAAGCTGTCGCCGCACGTACCTATGCATTATATAAAAGAAATAGTAGTAAAAATGGTATTTATGATGTTGATACAACGACTACAACACAAGTTTATAAGGGACTGAAAAGTGAATATACCACTACTCATCAAGCGGTTAATGCCACGAAAGGACAAGTCATGACTTATAACAATAAGGTTATTCTTGCTGTTTTTCATTCTGCTTCTGGTGGACATACAGAAAACGTGGAAGACATTTGGACTTCTCCTTTACCTTATCTCAGAGGTGTGGTTGATTATGATCATTATTCTCCTGTTTTTAACTGGAATAAAACAGTATCCACTAGTCGTATTAAAGGTTTAGCTGGTAATATTGGTAATATTCAAGCCTTCGTTCCTCAAAAAGTGACCCCTCAAGGTAGAGTCGTTACTATGAAAATTGTAGGCGATCGAAGTACTAAAAATATTAAAGGAACTCAAATTAGAAAAGTATTAGACTTGCGTAGCACTTTATTTCGTGCCGAATTAAGTAATAACAATATACAAGTCTCAGGTAGAGGATTTGGACATGGTTTAGGATTAAGTCAATGGGGTTCACAATACTTAGCCCAAAGTGGTGTGGATTATCGACAAATTTTAGGTCATTACTATAGTAATGCTCAATTATCAACTATTCAAACTAAATAAATTAGTTGAATTTCTATCAAGATAAAATGATGTGGTAAAAGTCTTAGAATTTAGCTTTAAAAATCACAATTGCTAATCTAATAATTAAGAGTTTTAAATATTTTTAGTTATTCTCAAAAAGACCTGTATTTAACAATTTAAATTACGTTAGAAAGATTTATCAATCGAATTAAATTTGCCAAATTCGAGAAATAATTTTATCTTTTTGCAAAAAATGTACACGGAGAAGCCCCCAAACATCAATAAACCATCTTTTGACTTCTGCGGTTGAATTTCCTCGGTAGCGACAAATTACACCATTAATTCCTTGAGTAACTCCTATTTCTCCCCTTGAAATATGTGAGTTAGCGAGTTCACGACATTGTTTAACTAGTTCTAAGGATACTTGTGAACCCATCCAATAGAAACTGCCTGAGATAGCATAATTATTTAATCCGTTAATACTCTGACAATTGACCTCATTTCCTGCTAGCCATTGACGATCAACCCAAATTAATTTATTATTTTGACGAATTTCACAACTAGATTTCCAATCTCCTTGAGTAAATTTTTCTCCTCTAGCTGTACGTCCAAAACGATCAATTTCCCAAGTACAATAATGAGCATTTTCTGCTAATTCAATCTTATAATTTTGTTGGTATTTAGCACCATTAAAAATAATATTTTCTTGAGGAAAAAATTCTAAACAAGAGTTATTTTCTATTTTAATTTTGATATTTTGTTGAGCAATCTTACCATTACTTTTATAAATCTTTCCCGCCGCAGGAGTCGTAATTAAACTATGGCAATTATTTTCTAAATAAATATTTTGAGTGAGTGTATCTCCACCAACTATTCCTCCTGCTGTATGAATAATTACGGTATGGCAAACATCATTATTTTCTGGATAAAAAGGACTTTGTACTTTGAAAGGCGATCGAGAATAAGAAGATTTAATTTCAGTTTTATTCGCTTTTTTCTGATAGTTAATATTTAATATTCCTTCCCACGATGAAATATTAGGTATTGAGGTCATAAAGTTATTGATTAAAGTTTAATGTTATATGTTCTTTTATTATCTTACTTCTGCGATTTATAAAATATTTGATATTAAATAAGAAAAAGATAAATGCGATCGCATTATTTTGTGTCAAGCTTTTGGGAATATAGGCACTGATAATGCTCTACTTGGGGAAATGGATTGTAGTAGTGATGTAAAAGACGTTTCCATTCTTGATATTCATCTGATTGGCGGAACCCCTCAGTATGGTCTTCAAGAGTTTGCCATTTAACCAATAAAATGTATCTGGAGGAATTTTCAATACATTGTTGCAATTCATGTTCAATGTATCCAGACATTGAGGAAATAATATTTTGAGCTTTTTTAAAATCTGCTTGAAAATTAGATTCCTGTCCTTGAATAACATTGAGTATAGCGACTTCTAAAATCATAGTTTCAACTTTCTAATTTCACAATAAGCGATCAGACAAATTCTGCCACTGCATTATCGCATTCACCTGTAGTTTAAAATAATTTTAAATCCTGAAATCCTTATCTATTAGCTGAATCCCCTATAATATTAGTTTTAGAAATAACAATTGTAATTATTTTATTGATCGAAACTAACCGTTCAGTTCGTCAAGTTTAAAATGATAAATTATGGTAGCAAGGGAGAAGGGAGAAAGGAGAAAAGGAGCTGAGAGAGTTTTGAATATAACTGCTTATCTCTCAAAACAAAATTCATGCTTACTAATATAAATATGGAAATAAGCGTTTGGTTTGATCACAATAAGACTGATACTCCTTGCCGAATTTTTCTTCTAACATTTGCTCTTCAATTCCAATACGATTACCAAACCATGTGAAGCAAGTTGCCAATAATAATCCTAAGCCAGATAAACTATGCAATACAATACAAAATCCGAGAAAAAGAAAAATATAGCTAGTATAGATAGGATGTCTGACCAAACTATAGATTCCTTCTGTTACTAATTGATGATCTGTTTTGATGGTAAGACGATCGAAAAATTTACCTAAAGTATTAATTGCAACTTGACTAACAATAATACCAACACAAACTAAGCTTATACCAATGGAGATCAAATATCGATCGATAACTGGGTCAAATTCTATATTTGAAAGGGAAAAACTATATAAACTCAACCAATGAAAACTAATTAAACCAGCAATTGTTATCAAAGAAGCTAAACGTCCAGAAGTCGCTTGTACTTGTCTGTCATCCTTACGATTGGCTAACTTTCCATATTGAACAACTCGCCCAACAGTGCCTAAAAAGAAGATAAAATAACTCACAGATAAAAAAATAACCCTCCAATCTCCTAAAATCTCAAATTGCCATGCTGGAAGGATGATTAAAAATCCAATTAAACCCAGTAAAGAACAAATAAGACCAAAAAATTTAAGAAATATTTTCATAACTAAAAGTTTTCTCTAATCTATATTATTTACTTAAAATTATAACTATTATTTCTTTGATAATAATGCTTCAATTATCAATCGATAGCGAATCCCATTCTGATTTATAGATATTAAGTACGTCTAATGCGTATTAATTCTTGAAACCCCTGTCATTTGGTTAATTATTCGAGATTAACACTTTTTAGCTATACTTCAAATCCTTATAGAATAAAGGTCGTTTTTAATTCACATCAGACGTATTAAGTATTAGAATGTGGAAAATTTAAGAATGTATAGAAATTGATCATTTTGTAAATTAGAAACAATCAAGACAAAATATTTGAATTATGATTGGTCTATAAGTAACCTTTGTTGATAATAAAGTAAAATATATCAGCATTATGAACTCAGAATTGAGAACATAAATCATTGATATTTATCTTGCAAATTATTAGCTAAAGGATTAAGTTAAATAAGCTTAGGAGATTTCTGGAAATGAAAATATCAGTTCTTCAAAGTCTGCCAATATTGGTGGATTCAGGAGCCATAGCTATGATGCTTTTTTTCACAACAATGTCCTTATCAGTTTATTTATTCGCTTATTTGTTGTTAAATTAAAAGGTTATCAATTCGTGAAATACGATATTCGTTATCGCCCAGCCTTTGCTACCATTTTCTTGACTTTAGAGCCTTGAGAATACATGACTGCCGAAGCGGGGGCAATGGTTAGTATGGATGCAGATGTTACCATGACAACTGAGTTTTCTGGTGGTTTTTTCTCTGGTTTAATTCGTAAGTTTTTTGGTGGAGAGTCCCTTTTTGTAAACGTTTTCCGTAATACAACTAATCGCCCATTAAATGTCATCTTAACTCAAGGCATGATTGGAGATATAGAAGCAATCAAACTAGATAATAAAACTATTTGTTTACAACCAGGTGCTTATATTGCTCATACTCCTGGGGCAAAAATGGGAGTTAGATGGGCAGGTTTTGCCAGTTGGTTTGCAGGAGAGGGTTTATTTAAACTGCAATTTAAAGGTAGTGGACGAGTATTATTTGGTAGTTATGGCGGCATTACCCAAAAAGAAATTCGAGGAGAATTTTTAGTTGATAATAGCCATCTAGTTGCCTATGACGAAGGAATTCAGATGAATATCAAATTATCGGGCAATTTAATTTCTTCCATAACCTCTGGTGAAGGGTTTATTAATAAATTAAAGGGGAATGGTACTATTTTTCTCCAATCTCGTAGTGTAAGTGGTTTAGTCGGTTTTTTAAGACCGAAAGTACGGTAATTAATTAACAATTAACAATTAGCAATTAACAATTAATTATTAACTTATGGATATAGATATTTTACAACAGCCTGATAGTTCGATCGCAAAAATCACTCTTGGAGCCAATGAAGAATTGATTGCCGAAGCAGGTGCTATGGTAGCAATGAGTGATTTTCTTAATGTTAGTACTACCCTCAGACAAGGAAAAGGAGGGGGTATTATGGGTGGATTAAAACGAATGTTAATGGGAGAATCTTTATTTCTCAGTGTTTTTCGTTGCTATCAACCTGAAGGAGAAATATTTTTAGCACCTTCTTTGATGGGAGATATGATGGTTTACCAAATGCAGAACAATGAATTGATTGTTCAGTCTTCTTCCTATTTAGCTTGTGCTTCTGGTGTCGATTTAGATTTAGGTTTTACTGGTTTCAAATCTGTTTTTTCAGGAGAATCGATTTTTTGGTTGAGTATTACAGGGAATGGCCCCGTAATTTTGAGCTCATTTGGTGGCATTTATGAAATAGATGTGGATGGTGAATATATCGTTGATACAGGGCATATTGTTGCTTTTGAGAAAAGTCTTGATTATAACATTACTAAACCCGGAGGCAGTTGGTTAGGAGCATTTTTAGGGGGAGAAGGCTTAGTTTGTCGTTTTGTGGGAAGAGGAAAAGTATTTTGTCAAACTCATAATGCTAGAGGTTTTGGACGTTTAATTGGCAGTCAACTTCCTCCTAGAGGCTAAGATTTTTTACTTCTTGATTAATTTTTGGGGAAATTATTATTTCCTCTTAATTATTCATTATTAACTATTAATTATTATCATGGATCTAGAAAAATCAGATATTAAATACCGTATTGAACATAATCCTGCCTATAGCTTTTTAGTTTTAGATTTACAAGCTAATCAAAAAGTTGTAGTAGAAGCGGGAGGAATGGCCGCCATGGATTCATCGATTACGATGAAATCGAGAATGCGTGGTGGTTTTATGAAAAGTGTTGGTAGAATATTCGCTGGTGAATCTTTATTTTTAAGTGATTTTACCGCCGAAATGGGTAGTGGAGAACTATACATTTCTCCGGGTGTACCAGGTGATATTCAACATTATTATTTAAATGGAAATAATGGTTTAATTGTTCAGTCTTCGGGATTTGTTGCTTCTGGTGAAAATATTGAAATTGATACTAAATTTCAAGGTTTTAAAGGGTTTTTTAGTGGCGAATCTTTATTCTTATTAAAAGCTACAGGAAAAGGTGATTTGTGGTTTAGTTCTTATGGTGCGATCGTCGAAATTGATATCGAAAATAATTATGTTGTCGATACAGGATATATTGTCGCCTTTGAAGATACTTTAAATTATGAGGTGGAAATGATAGGAGGTCTGTCTTTTCGTGGTTTAAAGACAGGAATTTTAGGGGGTGAAGGGTTAGTTTGTCGCTTCACAGGTAAAGGACGTTTATGGTTACAGTCTCGTAATCTATATCCTTTAATTAACTTCTTATATCCTTTCCGTCCCATAAAAAGTAGCGATTAATTTTTATTGTTATGCCTTATCATTCTCCCATTAGCGATCGCAATCCAGAGCCAAATAATCGACAATTAGTGATTATTTTGGGAGTATTTATCAGTTTCTTTTTACTTCTAATAATCACATTATTTACCCTATTTCATCAGTTGATTAATTTTATTCCTATAGAATTAGAACAAAAATTAGGGTCGTTAATAACTAGTCAATTAAACATTGAGAATACAGACTCTGTTACTCAATCAAAATTCAATAAATTATTAGATGATTTAGAAAGACAATTACCAGAAAATAGTCCTGCTAAAAGAGATTATCAATTATTTTATGTGGAAGAGAACACAATCAATGCACTGGCGATTCCAGGGGATCAAATTATTATTTATCAAGGACTTTTAGACAAAATGGATTCAGAAAATGAATTAGTAATGGTTCTCAGTCATGAAATAGGTCATTTTGCTAATCGAGACCATTTGAGAGGATTAGGTAATTTTCTGATTATGAGATTACTATTTTCCTTCTTTTTTGGAGGAGGAGAGATTATACAAGGGGGTGCTGATTTAACCAATTTAATTGTTAATTCTCAATATTCACAAAAGCAAGAAATAAATGCAGATAAATTTGGTCTGGAATTATTAAATAAATATTATGGTCATGTGGCTGGTGCGACTGATTTTTTTGATAAGTTAAAAGATGAAAATAATCTAACGAATAAAATTGCTTTTTTTAACAGTCATCCTTTACCAGAAAAGAGAATTAAAATACTAAAAAAAAGAATGACAAATAATAATTATATCCTTGGTAATAAGGTAGATTTGAACTTATAATAGGAGGCGATCACTTTTAAAAAGGCTCTTATTCTTTATAATTGATCGAGTTTATCTAATAACTTTAAACTCAACTGAGTATCCCCTTCTAATGCCATTAATTTAAAGCGATTATAAGTATCAAATTCAGTTACTGCGATTGTTGAAAGTTCCTCCATTAATTTATTAACACTCATTCCTCTATTTTTTGCTAACTGTTTTAATCTTTGGTGTTTATCGTCAGGTAATCTAATAGTTAAAGTAGCCATAATAATCAACTCCTAATTAATTGTTCTGGTTTTATAATGGAAATTTTCGGAAATAATAACTGAGTATTTCGGAAATCTTTAATGTTATTGGTAACCAAATATTGAGCATTACCAGCTAAGACTAATTCAATTAAATGATTATCAGCTTCATCTTTTAAGTTAGGTCGCCATAAATAGTAAATAGAAACCCATTGACTTACACTCATAAAAGAGGCTAATAATGTCCTGATTTCTGAGGATGTCAAACTACATTTTTCAATAATATTTGACCTTGCAATTAATGATTCATACTCACAAAATAGAGCATTTCCCATTAATGGTTGATATTCGTTTTTTAAACAACGTCTTATTAATTCCCGTGATGGTCCAGTTTTGCCAATTATGGCACTAACAAACACACTGGTATCTACTACTATTTTTATAGTCATAGGCTCATGATAGCATATACGCTTTCATTTTATTCCCGACTTTTCCTTTAAAACGTTTTTCTATCTACGAAGTAATAGCTTTATAAACATATTCTATCAGGAATGTTTCACTTAAAAGGCTGTCCCCACCATTGCCAAGATTCTTTATTAAAAGGCGATCGCCACTTTAATATTAACTCTTTTTCCAACTTTTGTCTTAACTTTTTCGACTCAGGTACACTCCACCAAAAAGCACTTCTAATTAACACAGATAAATCATATTGACGATGTAATTCTATATAATGTTGAATGTAATTTTTACAATCGTGATTGATCCATCTTTGCTGAGGTGATTTTTTTGTTTCTCCTACGTATAAAAGCAAAGAAGATTGGGTATCTAAAATAAAGTACAAACAACTTTTACTTAAACTATAACTTGGTAAATCATAAAACTGATCGCTATGAGTTTCGATCGCAAAAGGATCAAATAATTCTAATTCGGAAATATTGGTATTTCCTGATATTAAATCAACTTGTTGTAAATCATTATTGCGATGATCTTGTTGATAATTGTAAATACGTTTTTTCCATTTTTCTAAAAAATTTTGACTCATAACTAAATCAGGTATACGGACTTTTTTTTCTACCTGATACGTAGCGGAAGGTTCAAACAAACTTAACTGTTTTTGCCCAGAAGAAGTAGAACGATTATTAGAATAATTCAAGGATTTTAAATAACCAAAAAATCAATAATTGCAGAAGAGAATCTCCTTAAAGTATAATATCCTCGATATAAAGGAATTATATATTATTATTAACTAGGAGATAAGAAAATTGCCACATACCATTGTAACTGATGTTTGTGAAGGAGTTGCAGATTGCGTCTCAGCTTGTCCTGTAGCTTGTATTCATGATGGACCAGGTAAAAATGCCATCGGTACGGATTGGTATTGGATTGATTTTGATACTTGTATCGATTGTGGTATTTGTTTGCAAGTTTGCCCCGTCGAAGGTGCTATCTTAGCCGAAGAACGTCCTGAACTACAAAAAACACCTTCTTAAAGATAATTAATCCATAAATACCAGATTAAATTAAACTCAAGAATGCACCGATAATCTTTACAAAATAAATATGGTTTAAAACCTCTTCTTTTTGGGGATTTAAACCATTTCTGAAAGAGTATTTTTTTCTTTACTAACTATTATTTAACTGTCCATTACCCACTATTAATTATTAACAAATGAGTAATTTACTTGAAGTAGAAAATGTACATGCTGGCTATATAAAAGACTTAAATATCTTACAGGGAATTAATTTTCGTATTGACAATAATGAGTTAGTAACTGTTATCGGGCCTAATGGTGCAGGTAAATCCACTTTAGCAAAAACTATTTTTGGTTTGCTCACTCCCAATGAGGGAAAAATTATTTTTAAAGGAGAAAATATAGCGGGTTTAAAACCTAATGAAATTGTTGGTAAAGGAATGTGTTATGTACCACAAATTGTTAATGTTTTTGCCACTTTAAGTATTGAAGAAAACTTGGAAATGGGTGCTTATATTCTTTCGGGTAGCAGTAAAAAACAAAAGGATTTAATCTATACTATGTTCCCAAAATTAAAGGAAAGAGCAAAACAAAGGGCGGGTACTCTTTCTGGTGGAGAAAGACAAATGTTAGCAATGGGCAGGGCTTTAATGTTAGATCCTGATTTGCTTATTTTAGATGAACCTTCCGCGGCACTTTCTCCCATTTTAGTGAATAATGTTTTTGAACAAATTAAAGCGATTAATGAAGCAGGTAAGGCAATAATTTTAGTAGAACAAAATGCTAAAAAGGCTCTGATGATGGCACACAGAGGTTATGTACTAGAGAATGGTACAGATGCGATCGAAGGAAAAGGAACAGATTTACTAAATAATCCTCAAGTTGGGGAATTATATCTAGGTACAAGTCATTAGAATTGACAATTGAGGAATCAGCAAAAATATTAAAAAATTGTAATCATGGAATCATAAATTATTTTATGCTTAAAAAAGCTTTCTTTTTGAGTAGTAGATTCATCATTGATTATTTGATTAATTTGCCAACAAATTTAGTTCAAAATTTTGTTCTTTAGAAACATATATATTTGGTAAAAGTTAAAGCTATTTTCAAAGAAAAAACCTTTGTCTTTTGTTGATTCATTAAACATTGACTTTTTGTGATCTATTTTCTCAGGGATAATTTATTCTTCATAAGAAATCGTTTGAAAAGTTTCATCTTGTTGAAGGTTAAAAGGAGATTTTTCCCAATCTCGTCCAACTTGAATCGTAATATCAGAATTTAAAACTCCTGTACTTTCTACAATAACTTCACCAACGCCTAATTCAGAACGAAGTCTGGCAGCAGAAAAGTTATCTCCCTGTTGGGCAATAATTTTTGTTTTTGATAGAGATTGTGAATTGGAATTTAAGACTAAATAGGCACTACGATAGTCATTAAGGATAAGATAATTGACTAACTCTTGAGCATTTTCTCTATTCTCTTCTCTAGTTTGTACGGCAATTTTTAAGCGACGAGGATTAAATTCTTCGTAAGTAGTTTGCTCTTCATCTTCAACTTTTACCGCAAAATGCTTGACCATTACGTTTTTGATCTTATTTCGACTAGGTAACCAATAACTTAATTCCCCTTCTCCTGGTTGATTAAAATTACCTGGTAACATAACCATTTTCACATCAGAACGATCTTTTTGAGCGGCAAAACCTGACAAAGCAATCAGTTCATTTGTGCTTAAATTAGTATCTAAATGCGATCGCACTACCCCTAAAATTTCAGGTAAACGTAAAATAGTTTTAGGATTCAAAGCCTGTTCAACTAAAGCACGCATAAAACTTTGTTGACGTTGTACTCGACCAATATCACCATAAGCATCATAACGGAAACGTAAAAATTGTAACGCTTTGTCTCCATCTAGATTTTGTTCGCCTTCCTTAAGATTAATATATAAGTGTTGACTGTGATCGGTATATTTCATATCTTTAGGTACATACATGTTGATACCCCCCAGAGCATCAATAAACTTTTCAATACCTTGAACATTAATTCTGATATAGCGATCGATTTTAACATCATTCAATAAATTGCTAACAGACTCTGCGGCTAAAGCTGGGCCACCGTGGTAATTAGCAACATTAATTTTAGTTCTTCCCCAACCAGATACCATTGCCTTTGTATCACGAGGAATAGATAAAACACTAACATGATCTTGATTAGGGTCAAATCTGATTAACAACATACTGTCAGATAAACCCTCAAAAGAATTCACTAGGGCATGATAACCAACATCTTCATATTCTTCTTGAGGCACATCCGTCGTTAAAACCTTAATACCCATCACCAGAATATTAACAGGACGACTTAATTTAGGAATTTGTAAACTATCAAAAGTAATTGTCTCTTCGTTATTAAAGACAGCTTCTTCCTCGGCGGTTAAACGTGCTTGACTTAAAGGTGTTCCTGATAAAGACAATGCTAAGAAAGCACCAACTGCTAAAGAAAAAACGGCAATACCGCTAAAGCCGAAGCCCAAAAGCAAATATCTCCAATTAAATGATCCTTTGTTCTTCCTGACATTAGTTATCGTGTTCCTAACTACACGTTTTTGCTTGACAGCACTACCAACGCTTTGGCTGGGTATTTTTCCTTTTGACATTTTTTCCTCACACAATTTACAGATATTTATGATTTAAAGACAATAACAATTAAAAATTGTCTTTCATACCTCTCAAACGTCCAAACACTCTTGCTGGTTCTTCTAAAGCCATTGATGACTTTATACCAGAACTATCCCAACGCAAAAAGGGATTAGTTAGTTTTTCTACTTTAATAGTAGAAGGCACCGTTGGAATATATTTTTCTCTCTCTAAGGTAACTTGTCGAAAGCGTTTTTGTAACTCTTGATTGTCAACATCTACTGTTAAAGCAAATTTTAAGTTACTCAAAGTATATTCATGGGCACACCATACTCTAGTAGAATCTGGTAAATTACGCAATTTTGTTAAAGAATCAACCATTTGTGTCGGCGTACCTTCAAATAATCGACCACAACCACCAGCAAATAAAGTATCTCCACAAAACAATTCACCCGACTGAGTATCCTCTACAGAGGGAAAATAGTAAGCGATATGAGCTTTAGTATGCCCTGGTACAAAATAAACATTAGCCTTTCTACCTGCAAACTCTACCACATCTCCTTCAGTTAGAAAATATTTTTGTTGGGGAATTCTACCTTTATCTTCTTTTCCTCCATAAACAACTGCTTCTGGAAAGTGTTTTAATAACTCTTTATTTCCTCCAATATGATCGCTATGATGATGAGTGTTAAATATAGCCACTAATTTAGCGTCTAATTCTTTTATCTTTGCTAACACAGGCTTTGCAACAGCTGGATCAACTACGGCAACAGTGTTTGAGTCTCGATCATGAAGTAAAAATATATAGTTATCATTTAAGACGGGTATTCTGATGATATTCATAAATTCTAATTAATAATTAATAATTAATAATTAATAATGGTTATATTATAGGATTTTTAATTTTTTTGTTAGTACAAATGTAAAAAGATTAATGATAATTCCTTTAACTGTCGGGATTCCAATATGAAAAAGGAAAAAGTTGCACTTAAAACTATTATAAAATATTGATTTTAGTTTCTTGTTTTATTCAATTTTTCGATGATTTCAAAGTTTCCATAGGCAATTTTGTTTTAATAATAGTAAAGTGAGCTTTATAAAAATAGCTTTTCTCGTTAAGCTGAGTTTTAGCTAGATTATTAATTTGATTCCATGACAAAAGGAAAAATTTCCATTTTAGTCCCCGATGTATCATCCCTAGGAACCACTAGAGCGTATATTATCGCACAAGGTTTACAAAAATTAGGTTATGAACCGAAGATTTTTGGTTTTATTTTTGGCGAACAAATGTATCCTGCACCTCCTTATAATTTACCTGTTGCTTATATTGCTGGTTCTAATGTACCCAGTTTAATTAAAACAGCTTTCAATTTTCTCAAAGATATTGATGGAGAAATTTTATATGTCATCAAACCACAACTAACTAGTTTAGGATTAGCTTTATTCAAATCGTGGCGTAGTAAACAAAAGAAAACGATTCTTCTGGATTTGGATGATTGGGAAATGGGGAAATGGGGTGGAGATCAATGGCAATATGATGGTAATGTTCTGATGGGTTTTTTGTCTGGTAAGGAACAGTTGAGAAAGCCACTATCTCCTTTTTATGTAAAACAGTTGGAAAAATCCATTGATAAAGTTAATGCAATCACAGTTAGTAGTAAGTTTTTAGAGTATCGTTATGGTGGGACTTATTTACCAAATGCGATCGATACGCAGATATATAATCCTAGTCGTTTCGATCGTCAAAAAAATAGACAAGATAGTCGGTTAGATAATTTTAAATTGTTGATGTGTACTGGCACAGCAAAGCCAAATCAGGGAATTGAAGATATATTGACTGCTTTGCAAAAATTAAATAATCCTCAATTGAAATTACTTTTGGTTGGTGGTAATCCTTTATATAGTGAATACCGTCAACAGTTATATGAAAAATGGCAACCTGGGTTAATTTTAACCCAAGCACAAGCTTTTAATGAAACAGGAGCAATTGTTTCGATCGCTGATATTATGTTGGTGAATGTACCTAATAATTTAAGTACCATTGCCAGATTTCCCCTCGAATTACTTGAAGCAATGGCAATGGCAAAACCAATTATAGCGACTGAAGTAGGCGATATTCCCGCAATTTTAGGAGATACGGGATATTTGGTGCCACCGCAAAATCCTGACAAAATAGCAGAACAAATACAATTAATACTCGCCAATGAAGAAGAAGCGAAAAATAAGGGCGAGTTAGCGAGAAAACGATGTGTGGAGAACTATAGCATCGATAATGTAGCTAATACATTAGAACAAGTAATTACTCTTGCTAACTATTCGATGTGAGAATTGACCAATTGAGAATTAAAAATTTATTCCTATGATCGAAAAATCCTATAGCTCAGAACAAGAGTTTCTACTAAATTATAATCCTAATCTTTACGATCGTCCTAGTACTTCTGTTGATACGGTAATTTTTACAGTTTTTGATAAAGCTTTGCAGGTTTTGTTAGTCCAACGTGATGACTATCCTTTCAAACATAAATGGTCATTGGTTGGGGGTTTTATTGATCTGGAAAATGATCTAACTTTAGAAGATACTGCCAAGCGTAAATTAGAGGAAAAAACAGGGGTTAAAACCCCTTATTTGGAGCAATGCTTAACCATTGGAAACAAAAGTCGTGATCCCAGAGGATGGTCTGTCACAACTATTTATTTTGCTCTACTAACTTATGAGGATATCGAATTAAAAGCGGGAAAAGGTGCGATCGATATTAAATGGTCTCCTATTATTAAAGAAAGGATTACAGATAAGTTAGCATTTGATCATGACCAGATTCTGAAACTTGCCATTGAACGTTTACGCAATAAAGTTCTTTATACTTCTTTACCTGCTTATTTAATGCCCGAAAAATTTACTCTAAGAGATTTACAAACTGTTTATGAAATAATTCTCGATCGCACATTAGAAGTAAAATCTTTTCGTCGTCGTATTGCCAAAGCTGATATCTTGGAAGAAACTTCCGAAATGCGTCAAGATGCGAAACGTCCTGCAAGGCTTTATCGTTTAAAAGAAAATATTCATACTCATTTCTTTTTACGCAATATTGAAGGGGCGGTTAATAATTGACAATAATATCGATACAAAAAACCTTTGTCCTTTAGAGGTTGTTTGAAAAGTATCAGTATTGTGTTTTAAACCCCTCAATCCACCAACTTTGGGGGACTTTCTTCTCTTTTTTCCCCATAATTGGGGGCGAGGGAGCATTTTCACTAGTGAACTAGACTTTTCAAATGTCCTCTTAAACTTTCTTCTTTGCATATTAAGTAAAATCGGCACGGATAATATAACATGGAATATATTTAATGTGTAGTTGATTAGTTAATGTTAATTACCATTTCGATCGATAACTTTGCCTTAGTAGAACATTTAGAATTAGATTTTGGAAAAGGCTTAAACGTTTTGACAGGGGAAACAGGAGCAGGTAAATCAATCATCTTAGATGCCATTGATGTGGTTTTGGGTGGCAAAGCAAATCAACGCATGATTCGTAGCGGTGAGAAAAAAGCTATTGTGGAAGCCAGCTTTCAAGTGAATTCGGAATTAGAAACATGGTTAGAAACTCAAGAAATAGAATCTTTAAATGATGGTACGATCGTCTGTAGTCGTGTTTTAACCCTCAGTAATGATAATTTTCGCTCTCGTTGTCGCATTAACGGAGTGTTTATCAATAAAAATATAATTACCCTTTTGCGACACAAACTCTTATCCAAGACTTTAAGACAGATTCAAAAACAAGTTTCAACTGTTCTAACATTTGAGC
>JAALKG010000047.1 GCA_011088145.1 Cyanobacteria bacterium MH1_Bin12
CGTGATTCATCCCATGGGCATAGCCGTGGGTCTTCTCAAGGAACACAGATAAACTTAGTTTTTGTTATTTTAAATAGTATTTTTGATTACAGTTATCTGTGATCTCGTTTTACGAGATAATAAGTTTTTGACTTATCGAAAATTCATGTTTATTAGAAAATAATTATGATGAATAATTAAGTATTAAGAAAGAATGGTCACAATCAAATGAAAGAAGGTGGAAAATGGTTAATTTTATCAGCTATTATTTCGATGGCAACTCTGGGAGGAATATATTATTATTTTAGCCGCAATAATAATATTACAAATCCTATTGCTGTCAAAGTAATGGTTTTAGAAAAAGATACTGTCGAAAATGTGATTAATGACACTGGAATTGTTCAATTAGGAGAACAGCAAATCCTTAAGTCTCCCCTTGAAGGTGGTATTGTCGAGCAAGTTTTAGTCCAAACAGGAGATAACATCAGATCTAACCAACTATTATTAATCTTACGTGATGCTCGTCGTCAAATGGCTCTTTCTCAACAACCATTAGAAATAGAAAAACAAAGAGTAAAAATCGATCGTAGTCAAAAACAAGAATTAGAGGCTTCTCAACAGCTCAATAGTGCTAAACAAGAATTACAAAGCTTAAAATCTACAGAGGCAAAAATAAATCAGGAAGAATTACAATTATTTCGTAATCAAGAAAAAATTCAAGAATTTACTCAACTAATTAATACAGCAAAATTAGAGTTAAATGATTTCAAAAAATTACAAGAGCAAGGAGCGATTCCTGTCAGAGAAGTCAGAACAAAAGAAGAGCAAATTTTAAATCTACAATCTCAACAAAAAGATGCACAAGTCGCAGTCAAGACAAATAGACTAGTCATTAAACAATTGAAAACAGAATTACAAAGTCAAAAGCAAGAACTTTCTGATGCTATTTTCCAAGCTCAGGCACAACTTCAAGATATAAAACTATCAACTAATCAAGAACGTTTAGAGCTAAAACGTCTTCAACTTGAATTAAAGACTATTGAAGAAGAAAGTAAAACTCCTTTAATACAATCAACCATTAATGGTCGAATTCTAGATATTTCCATTAAAGTGGGAGATGTGACTAAATTAGGAGATCCTCTTTTAACTATTGGAGAGCCTTCAATGGAGTTAGTGAAAGTCGAATTATCTCCCTTGGAAGCAAAAGGTATTGAAATTGATCAAACTGCTCGTGTTACAACTATTGGTGCAAATTCACAGACTTTTAATGGTAAAGTTAAACAAATTGCTGACTTAGCGATCGCTTCAGATAGTAGCGGAGAAACAAATACAAACAAAATTAATAACAGTTCACCAGCAACAGTTACCGTTACGGTAAAATTAGATCAACTAAATGGCAACTTAATACCAGGTTCTCAGGTCGATGTTAAATTTTTAATAGATCAACGTCAAGATGTTGTCACATTGAACAGAGAAATTATTCAAAGTTCTGGAAAAGAAACTTTTGTGTGGATTAAAAATCAAAAAGATCAAGTAGAAAAACGTCAGGTAACTTTAGGATTAGAAGGATTAACTTCAGTAGAAGTTCGATCGGGATTGAGTTTTGGAGAGCAAGTTATTTTACCTTCTTCTGAATTAAAACTAAAACCAGGTATTCCCATCATTGTCCAAAAATAATTTTTAGCTTGTAAATTACCATGGCGATTTCTCTTAAAGACTTGTTTGTATTAACCTATAAATCCTTGATCAGTAATCCGATACGTTCTACTTTGACAACATTGGGTGTATTTATGGGTGTAGCGTCAGTAACAGCAACAATGCAAGTCAGCAATATCAGTCAATCTTTAATAGAACAAAAACTTGCTGAACGAGAAGCTCCACAAATTACAGTTTATTTATGGGCAAAAGACGGTAGAACTCTTAGTGTAGAAGATTTAGACTTTTTGAAAAATAATTTAACCGATTTAAAATCTGTTAGTACACATATTAAGTTTGATTCGGGCTTAGTTTTATTTGAAAATAAAGAAGCTGAATTATCTGTTTATGCTGTGTCCCAAGATTATTTATTAACATCTGGAAGAAAAATTCTTCAAGGACGTTTTTTTGATACCAAAGATTTTAATCAATATCATTCAGTTACCTTAATAGATGAGTATCTAGCTCGAGAGTTATTTCCTCAACAAAATCCTATCGGCAAAAAAATTTTTGCAGTAGGAAAACCTTATATTGTAGTGGGAGTTATGGAAACTAAACTTCGTTCTGAAAATTATACTCCTCAAGGTGAAGTACTAGTTCCTTTATCCTTATATCAAGTTTTAACTAGTAGTCGTGAAATTAAACGGGTTCAAATTCGTCCAGAAAATTTTCAACAATTAAATAAACTACAAAAAGAGTCCAAACAACTGTTATTAGCTCGTTATCCTGGTACTAAATATTGGGCTAGGAATAATGTTAGGGATATTTTAGAACAGCATGAAACCCTTACATTGCTTTCCCAAGGGCTTTTTATCTTAGGAGCAATTTCACTTATAGTCGGGGGTGTTGGTATTACCAATATTACTCTGTCTGCCGTTACAGAACGCACCTCTGAAATAGGACTTTTATTAGCAATAGGAGCAACTAAACAAGATATCTTAAAGCAATTTATTTTAGAAGCTTTAATTTTAAGTCTTTTAGGAGGAACGATCGCTTTAACTACAGTACATTTTTCTACTTTAGTTGTTGTCGATAGTTTCGATTTGCCCTATCATTTCGAGAAAAAAACGGCTATCTTTGCTTTAGGAATATCAATTTTCGTAGGAGTGACTAGTAGTTTTTTACCTGCAAGACATGCTAGTCAACTTGATCCTGTTCAAGCATTGAAATCACAAAATTAATTTATTGACAAGGGAAGATCATTTTGCCCATTTTTTATTTTTACGAAGTAGAGATAAGGCATACCTTGTCTCTACATCACCACGTAATCAAATATTTTTGAATACTATTTATCTTTATTTTATTTGGTATTAAACAGAAACCTCATTTAACCAACGAACCGCATCTTTAGCATGATAAGTCAAGATTAAATCTGCACCCGCACGTTTAAAACTCGTCAAAGTTTCAAGAGTAACCTTTTTCTCGTCAATCCAACCGTTTAAGGCGGCAGCTTTAACCATCGAATATTCTCCTGATACGTTATAAGCGGCAACGGGCAGATTAGTTGCTTGTTTCACTCTCCAAATTACGTCCATATAAGACAATGCAGGTTTCACCATTAACATATCTGCACCTTCAGCAATGTCTAGTTCGATTTCTTTGATGGCTTCGATCGCATTTCCGGGATTCATCTGGTAAGTACGGCGATCGCCATAGCTAGGGGAAGATTCGGCGGCATCACGGAAGGGACCATAATAACCAGAGGAATATTTAGCAGCATAGGAAAGAATGGGAGTATTTTCAAAACCTGCTTCATCTAAAGCTTGACGTATAGTCGTCACAAAACCGTCCATCATTCCCGAAGGTGCAATTATATCTGCACCTGCATTAGCTTGAGAAACAGCAGTTTTCTTGAGTAGTTCTAAGGTAGGATCGTTTAAGACTCGACCAACTAAATCACCTGTTTCTAAGTAGCCACAATGTCCATGAGGGGTATATTCACATAAACAAGTATCAGCAATTACTACTAAATCGGGTACGGCTTCTTTGACTGCTGTGGCCGCTTTTTGAACAATTCCGCAATCATGCCATGCACCTGTAGCATCGTTATCTTTATCTTTAGGTATACCAAATAGAATAATTGCGGGGATACCTAAGTCATAGACTTCTTTGGCTTCTTCCACAATTTTATCTACTGATAACTGGTAAACTCCAGGCATAGAGACTACTTCTTTGGCAACGGCATCACCCGGTACAGCAAATAAAGGATAAATTAAATCATTAGCATTTAAAACTGTCTCTTGTACCATCCTTCTCAGAGAGGCATTTTGACGTAAACGGCGAGGGCGATGAATGGGAAACATAATCAAATCTTATAGTTATTTTTATAATTACCGTTTCCCTAGTGTAAAGCGATCGCTTCCTGTTTTTATAGTTGTTAGCAATATTTTGTTACGTTTTCAAAGCATTCAGCATTCGGCTTACGGCTTGTTTAGTTCCTAGTAAGTGACTAAAGCAAAAAACGTTAAAAGTTTATGGTTAATAGGTTGTAGCTTATAGCTAATAACCTATCCTACAAAAAATTAACGTTTTGCCTGTGAATAACCTCTTAATTGTCAATTATTCTACAGATAACTCCCTAACATCAGAAACCTTACCGTTAATCGCTGCGGCTACGACCATTGCTGGACTCATCAGCAAAGTCCGTCCTTGAGCAGAACCCTGACGACCTTTAAAGTTACGATTAGAAGAAGAAGCACTAATTTGGCTTCCTTGTAATTTATCGGGATTCATGGCTAAGCACATAGAACATCCGGGTTCACGCCATTCAAAACCTGCTTGGGTAAAAATATGATGTAAACCTTCGGCTTCTGCTTGTTTTTTTACTCTTTCAGAACCAGGTACAATAAAGGCTTTAACATCTTTGGCTACTTGATGTCCTTGAGCAAATTTTGCTGCTTCTCGTAAATCACTGATTCTACCATTAGTACAACTACCCACGAAGCAAACATCAATAGGAGTATCTTTGATATGACTACCAGGCTCTAGTTGCATGTATTGGAAAGCTAGTAGAGCAATTTCTTTTGCATCTTCTGAAAGAGTTTCTAATGTGGGTAAGGATTCGTTAATTCCAATACCTTGCTCTGGTGTTATACCCCAAGTAACAGTGGGTTCAATCTCACTGGCATTAAAGGTTACAACATTATCATAATGAGCATCTTCATCGCTACGAATACTTTGCCACCATGTCACTGCTTCTTCCCATTGTTCAGCTTTGGGGGCAAAATCTTTATCTTTTAAATAGTTGAAAGTTACTTCATCAGGATTAATATAACCACATCTTGCTCCTCCTTCGATGGACATATTGCAAATGGTCATTCTTTCTTCCATATTCATGTTTTCAAAGGTTGTGCCACTATATTCATAGGCATAGCCAACTCCTCCTTTTACTCCCAATTTGCGGATAATATGTAAGATGATATCTTTGGCATAGACTCCTTTGGGTAAGTCTCCGTTAACTTCAATTTTTCTGACTTTTAGTTTAGTTAAAGATAGAGTTTGAGATGCTAAGACGTCTCTGACTTGAGATGTACCAATCCCAAATGCGATCGCACCAAAGGCACCGTGGGTAGAGGTATGAGAGTCACCACAAGCAATAGTCATGCCCGGTTGAGTCAAGCCTTGTTCAGGTGCAATAACGTGGACGATTCCTTGATTTCCTGATTTGGTATTATAAAATCTGATGCCGTAGTCTTGAGTATTTTTTTCTAAGGCTTGCATCATCTCTTCTGCTAATGTATCGACAAAAGGACGGCTTTGATCTTCAGTAGGAACGATATGATCTACAGTCGCAACAGTACGTTGGGGATATAATACTTTTAAGTTCCGTTCCCGAATCATGGCAAAAGCTTGAGGGCTAGTAACTTCATGAATTAAATGTAATCCGATAAATAGCTGAGTCTGTCCAGAAGGTAATGTACCAACGGTATGCAAGTCCCAAACTTTATCGAATAGTGTTCCTTTACTCATACTATTTATTTGTAATTTAAAAATATATTTTGTGTATTCTTCCCTATTGTTATTATCTGCGAGAGAGGATTATTTGAGCAATATAACATTTTTAGATTTAATCATGATCAAAAATTACAATATAACGGTAAAGTTACTTAATAATTTACGTCTGAATCAAACATAAGCAACTATAATAAAAACGTTTAACATAACTTAACTGACTTTATTCATAGTGATGAGGCTTCTTGGGGTGAAGATACTGATATAAAAGAACTTCTACCTATTGATCAGGAATTGGATTTTATGATCATTGCTGAGCAAAATGCGGAAGGACAGGTACAATTATCTCGTCGTCAGCTTTTTATTGATCAGGCATGGGAAAATATTGAGGAAATTGCTGAGAAGAATTTAGTTATACAGATGATGGTAACTGGTTTTAATCGTGGTGGTGTAACAGGGGAAGTTCATGGTTTACGTGCTTTTATTCCTCGATCGCATTTAGTACAAAAAGATGATCTGGAGGGTTTGGTCAATCAAATTTTGTCGGCTAATGTTTTAGAAGCCAAAAAAAGCGATAATAAATTAGTATTGTCTCAAAGAAATTTAGCTAGAGCCTCTGCGATCGCTTCTTTGCAAGAAAAAGAACTATCTAAAGGTACTGTTGTCAAGTTTCAGCCTTATGGAGTTTTTGTTGATTTGGGTGGTGTCACAGGTTTACTTCACATCAAACAAGTCAGTCAAGGACGAGTTGATTCTTTAGAAGGATTATTTGAAAGAGGTGAAGAGATTCAGGTAGTGGTTTTAGAAATTGATGAGTATAAAAACCGCATTTCTCTTTCTACTAAAATGTTGGAGTCTTACCCTGGAGAATTAATTGAGAAAAAAGAATTGGTAATGGAAACTGCCGCCGAAAGATTAGCAACTTATAAAGCAGAGAAAGCGAAAGAGAATAAATAAGACTCGTTGTGATTAGGTTATTAAATTGTGGGTGGGCATTCGTCAACTTTATTCATTAGTATTATGGTTAAACAAAATGATGCTCACCCTACAAGTAAATTAAGAAAATTATTTGGATTTAATTAAACAGCCACTTGATAAATAATTGGCTGATATAGAGGTGGTGGAATTACTTTTCCTTTTTCTTTTGCCACTTCTAACCATGCTTGTTTGGCGATCAAAACTTCCTTTAAAGCCTCTTCTGGTTGTTTCTCCATAAGCAGAACAATACTTCAAATCAGGGATGTCTGCAATATAGCCTTGATCTTCTTCACTGTAAAATATATTGATATGGTAATCTTTGTGCATAATTTATTCTTCTTTTTCTAGAGTTAAATTATATTTCTCAATTAGAATTAAAACTTGTTTGACTTGATAAGGAGAAACTTATCCTTTTCTGTTTTGAATGTTGATAATTTCTGATATATCGTTTCGGTTATAGATATGATGACTACCATTAATTCTAGCCAATTAAAAACCAAGAGCTTTGATTAATTGATCAAGTTCGCTAAATTTTACATTTTTTGTTCCTGCTAGAATTTTCGCTAACAGTTTTTTCTTATTCATAAATAATGTAGAAGATATTCAAGCTTGTTTTTTTTTGCTGCTCAAAGAATTGATATTGCTAGAGTAACAGCATGAGGTTTTGGATAGACGCACAATTCCTCCACAATTTGCATTTTGGCTTAAACAAACGTTTAACGTTAAAGCTCAATCTTTGAGAGAATTAGGATGAACAGATGCAGAAGATCAAGTAATATTAATATTCAATAATGCTTTTCCCGAAGCTTTACGTTTACTAAAAGAAAACAAAATGATTGTGGAAATCTCAGGTAACTAAAATCGTTTAGTTAGAAACAGAAAAGATTGATTTGTAAAAATACTATTGTCTCTATTTTTTCTATGGCTATAAGTTCTCAAATTTTTCCCTTAAGTTATCAATTTCTTCACATAAAGACTTCACTAATACTTTTGATATTTTGGCATTAGATGAAGTTCTGTATTTTCCTTGATTCAAAGCATTCGATTCTTTTCTTGCAAGAGAAAGCTGATGTTCTTTATCTTTAATCTTTCTCGCCAAATCTTGTTTTATATTCATCTAGTTTTTGACTCCGAATTGGAATTGCGACAAATAGTTTTGTAATTGTAATTATATTTCAATTATATTGAAATAAATGTATCTTTTTCTTATACCCTTTATTTAACGTTTATTTTAGGAGAGATCAGATTTATTATTTGACAGAATTGATATTTTTAGAGCGATATAAAATAGCTTTTATTATAAATTTTCAAAACTATGATCGCCTTACACGCCAAATTTGGCTTAATTGCAACAACAATAATCTTTAATCACCTAGATTCCTCTACTAAATCTAAATTCAGTAAGCCACGAGGAGGATCAATTTTAATCCAATTAGCCGATAAATCGATAATGGGTACTACTTCCATCACAAAAGGAATTAAGACAGTCACGGGTTTCTTTTTCTTGTTTTTTTTCCGTTGAAGTTTTCTTTTTTTGGAAACTCTAGTTACTTGACTAAGATCGACTTTTGTTTCTGCTTCAGGTTCAGGTTGTTTATGTAGCTGAATTTCTAAAATGTCATTCCCTGCGGTAAAAACGTCACAAACAAAACCAATATTTTCTCCAGTATCTTGATGATATACTTCTAAGCCAATAAGATCAGCGACATGATATTCTTCTTCTTCTAAATGAGGTCGATCGCTTTTATCTGCAAACAGTTTAGCACCTCGTAAGCTTTCAGCTTGATTGCGATCGTCAATACCTGATAACTTAACAATAAAAATATTTTTACCCGGTATCTGTTTACCTCTGACTAAGTCTATTTCTGTAGGTGTTTGATGAGACTGAACTTGCAACCATCTAACCCCAGATTTCTCAAAACGTTCGGGAAAATCGGAACTAGTTTTGACCCTTAATTCTCCTTGTAAACCTTGAGCTGCGACGATCGTCCCAATCTCAACCAAATCTTCTATTTCCAAATTCTTTCACTTCCTTATATAAGCTCTATCGACTATTCATTTGAGAATATCATATCATCTATATCCTCTGTCCATCTTAGATTTGTTATCGACAATTATAACCTTGATAAGGAAATCCCAAACGATGATATTCATCAGGATCAATCGAACATTTTATACCATTTTCAAAGACGATTTGTTGAGGATAAGTTTTAAAAACTAAACCTGGTGCAACAATCCACAAAAAATGAGGTTTAGCGTTGATTTTTGACAATTTACTCCAAACTTGATCGTAACCTTGATTATAGTCAAAAATAGTGATGCCTGTGGTCGAATTCGGAGGACGGACATTGCTAAAAGCATAGGCATAACTTAGGGAAAAAGCAATTTCATTAGTATCCTTATAATTTAAAACTAACATGATTTCTCGATCGCTATTATTAAATTCTTGGGCAATTATTGCTGGTTCATATGGTTTTTGAAATACCAAATTAGATAAAACACAGAAGCTACTAATTAAACCGACTATTAAAATTAAGCTAATGTGATTAAAACTTTTTTTGTATTGTCCGTCAGAGTTTGTTTGAGAAGTATCAGATATTGGGTTTTCGTCCCCTAAATCCTCTTTCCTCATCCTCGAGAATTGGGAACTAGGGGGCATTTTCAGTGGTGAGCCAGAGTTTTCAAACTTCTTGTCAGAAATATCGATAGTTTTTTGTGAATTTGGATAAACAAAAAGAGCAATTAAAGACATAAACGCTGGATAATAAAAAAAGGTATAACGAGGGACGATCGTCAAATCTTTATCAAATAAATAACTAAGAACTATTAATATTAATATCGAGAAAAATACATAATTAAAAATGATTAGTAATTGTGGATATTTTTTCCAAGTTTTATCCCAATTCTTGATAATAATTTTACCTATATAAAATGTGAAAATTAGCATTCCTAAAATAGAAAATATCTTAATTGATAAAATCTGACTTTCTGCTGGTAAAGCAATGACCATCAATATCCAAGACATTAATGTTTGATAAAAAGGTGAAACTAAATTAGGACTGGGCAACCATGATGTTTTATCACTAGCAGCATGACTATTCATGATTGGTAACCATGGTAAAAAAATAATTAATGGTAATAAGAGACTAATAAAAATAAATATTAATTGGTTTATCTTAAGATTTATTTGTAATTGTTTTCGTTTTCGTTTTTGATTTTTTTCTAAAATTATAATTAGTTTTAAAGCATTTTTTTTAATTATATTTACTTCACTAAATTTAGATCTAATAAATCTTAAAAAGATTAATAAATAATCACCATAAATAACGAAATAAACTATTAAACTTAGTATCTGAGCAATATAAGAAAGCAAACAATAATAATGGCAATAAAAACTAATTCCCATAATTAATGACCAGATTAACCATCTTCGATAATTGACAATATTCTGTTCTAAATCATTAATATTTTTGACTAATAAAATTAAACAAAACAAAATTAAACACATCCCTAACGTATAATGTCTAGCTTCTTGAGAAAGATAGATTCCAAAGGGAGAAACAGCCATTAGAGCCGTAGAAAATAAAGCTGTTTTCTTAGAATACAAACAACGATTTAAAACATAAGTTAAATAAACTATTATTACTCCTAAAAAAGCAGGTAATAATCTCAATTGCACTAATAAATTAAGATCCGAATTCTGCCATTTTCGTAACCAAATATTAAGCAAACAAAAAAATAAAGGAGGATGCGTTGATTGAGAAGTTAAAGTCTCTATGACAACAGTACAACTGCTATTATTATCAAATTGAAAAATATTTATTATATCTTGAGGATGAAGTAATTTATTTAGAGGTAATTGCTCATAAGAATGACCAAAACTTACTAAAGAGGTGATAATTTCATCTATCCACAAAGTTTGACTATCTAAATTATAAAATCGTAGGATAATAGCTATTATTATTATCAATAATAAGCCAAAAAAATGATATTTATTTTTGGATAAAAGAAAACTCGGTAGTTTTAACCATGAAATATTTTTCATATTATTGATGCGGATCTATAAAAGTTGTAATATATATGGGAATCAAGAATTAGAATTGAGAACTGTTAACTCAAATAAAACTAATGAAAATAAACATAAGTAATTAAACGGTTAAAATATTGAGCTATCAATCATCAGCTATCAGTATTTTTTTAGTAAAAATAAATGACAACTTAGACCAACTTCAGATAGAGATTAATTGTTAATTGTCAATAGTAAATTGTCAATAGTAAATATCATATAAAAATTATAGAAATTGTTAATTAATTCAAATCAAACGCAACAAAAACAAGTGAGATTATCTTTAATTATTCCCACTTATAATGAGGCTAAAAATATATCTTTATTAATCTCTCAATTAACACAATTGTTAGATACAGTGATTCCTCAACAATATGAACTAATTATCGTTGATGATAACAGTCCTGATTTAACGTGGAAAATTGCCCAAGAGTTAACCATGACTTATCCTCAACTAAAAGTTGTAAATCGTGATCATGAAAGAGGTTTATCAACTGCGGTAATTAGAGGTTGGGAAATATCCCAAGGGGAAGTATTAGGGGTAATTGATGCTGATTTACAACATCCTCCTGAAACTTTAGCCAAATTGTGGACGGAAATAGAAAGGGGTGCAGATTTGGTGGTAGCGAGTCGCAATGTTGAAGGTGGTGGTGTCAGTGAGTGGAGTCTTCTGCGTCGTTGTTTATCCCGTGGGGCGCAAATTTTAGGATTAATTATTTTACCTGGCATCATTGGTAAAATTTCTGATCCTATGAGTGGTTATTTTTTTGTTCGTCGTCATTGTTTAATGGGATGTCAACTCAATCCTTTAGGTTACAAAATCTTGATTGAAGTGTTAGCTAAAGGTAAAATAGCCTGGATTAGTGAAGTGGGATATGTTTTTCAAGAAAGAAAGGAAGGAGAAAGTAAGGTAAGTCGTCAACATTATTTTGACTATATTCGACATTTAGTTCGTTTACGTCTTTCTGTCGGAGAATTTGGTCGATTTATTCGTTTTGCGTTGGTGGGTTTAAGTGGTGTTTTTGTGGATATGACCATTTTATATCTTTTAAGTGATCCCACAACTCTGGCTTTTCCTCTAACTCGTAGTAAAATTTTGGCAGCAGAATTAGCAATTATCAATAATTTTCTTTGGAATGATGTTTGGACTTTTGGAGATATTGCAAAAAAACAACCAAGTAAAAAACAAAAATTTAAACGTTTAATCAAGTTTAATCTTGTCTGTTTAGCAGGATTAATTATGAATGTTTTATTGTTAAATATTTGTTTTAATTTGTTTAATATCAATCGCTATTTGGCGAATACAATTGCGATCGCAATTGTGACAATCTGGAATTATTGGATTAACCTTAAACTTAGTTGGCGAAGTACAGAAATAATTAATAATGAATAATTAATATTAATTTCTAAATAACTGTATTTTTGCTAACAATAGCATCGGGAATATAAGTTATTTCATCTTCTAATTCTTGTAAAATACGACGACAAAATTGCTCATTATTATTATGATTTTCTATGAACCTAAAATAGTCTATTTTTTCAAGAAAATCTGTTTTAATCGCTAAATTTGCTACTTGCTATTGCCATTGTTCGAGATAGTTTTTTGTTACTGAATCCTGAGATTCTCGATCGCAAATTTCTCCCACAACACAATTGACTTGATTGTCAGCAATACCTTGAAGTAGCTTTTCTAACCATTTTGCTTCAGGAGTGTAGCTACTTTTCGTAAAAATACTAATATCTCCCTTTATTATTTCTTTTAACTGTAAATAAATAGAAATACCAGGTGAATTTTTAATAATATTTATCCCTATTTGTTTATCTTTACATCTAAATCTTATTTGGTTTAATATTACTGAATTTATATTGATTTTATCTTCAATAATAATTAATTCTAAGTTTTTATAAACTCTTTTTTTTTCGATAACTAAATCAACTAATTGATTCAGTTTATGAGGATTATTATTATAAATAATTAGAGAGATAAAATAAGATGATGTAGTCAAGAGCTTAGTTTTATTTAATTATTGAACAAAGGAATTTTTCTTTCATTAGGACTTGATTGACCAGTATTTGATTCTCCTTGTTTTGTGGTTGTAGAACTATTTGTTGTTTGAGAATTATTGGTTGTTCCAGCTTGATTTTGTTGTGTTTCAGGAGCTTTTACTTTAGAAACTGGATCAGTTTTGGGTTGAGATGGAGTGGTTTTTGTTCGAGTGGCAGGGTTTACAGGTGTTATACCTTGTTTACAGACAAAACCTAAATTAACTGTACGTCCATTAGCATCTGTGAAATAGCATAATGGTTTTGCTATTACTGTATCGATCAAAATTATACTTATTATTATTGTCAAAGTGCTAATTTCGAGATAACCAATTTTTTTGAACAGGGAAGACAAAGACTTTTTCATCCGCACCACCTTATTGATAAATTTTCTTTAATTATATATCGTCAATAATCTTACTTTTATCGTCTTAAATCTAGATAGACCCTTTTGTATTCAAGTTATGAAAAAAATATCTAGCAAATTCATCTCAATTGCGATAAATCGCCATAATTGGATTCCTGATGAAAATCAAAACAATTAATTGCTGACTCGGTGTTAGCGATCGATGGATGAATAGTACACTTAAGATGATAGTTATTGGTAAAATATCGACAAGAATAACAGGGAATCTGGTGCATCGTTTGAAAACGATAAGTAATATCAATTATCGAATTAATGATGCTAGAAATAAATAAAGCAAATAATAACCATGCACAGAGAAAACAAAGAGGCTGTAACAGATAACTATAATTTATTAAATGATTAAAAATAAGCATCAAACCACTTTTTACACTCCTGAATTTTGTATTCTATATTCTGCTTTGTTTAGGATTAATTAATAATAACCACAAATATATTCTCAAAGACAATTAAGCATTAGTCTGTAACAAAGACACTAATTTATTAATTTGGGTTTGATTGAAAATTTTACTGATCATTTCCGCAGCCATTACAGGATCGACAGTGACCAAAACTTGTGGTAGCTTAGAATAAGCTAATTGTTCTAAACCTTGAGAAGGAGTAATTTCAGAACCTTTTCCCACTTCTAAACAATCACCACCTAACTTGATTTCCTTAATAATCACAGGAGCCAATAAACGATAAGAATGTTTTGGATTTGCGATCGCTAGTTTAGAACATTTAAGTAAATTTTGCCAACCATTTTCTTCAGGGGCAATGCCAATCAACTTATCGCACATTGTTTGTAATTGGTGACGATTATTAGCAGTTGGTTCAGTTTTAAAGATGGCTAACATTTGCTGTAGAACTTGCCTAACTTGCATAATGATTTCATCTTGAGGAATACGCACTAAAGAAGGAGAAGAAGCTCTTATTTGGGCAGAAGTTAACCCAGGTGCAGGAGATAAATCTTTATCTGCTAACTGTTCAATATAGTTGAGTAGTTCCACAAAATGAGGTTCAGCGGTTTCTAAAATCTCATCTCCATCTTGCTCAGATAACCCTAAAGGGCCTTGTAAACGTTCCAATAAGTCTTGTAAGATATCGTAAGTTTTCAGAAATAGACTTTCTAAAGTGGCATCAGGGGTAATATCATCATCACGTAGAATTTTAAAAGCATCTTCTAGACGGTGGGAAGTAGCTTGAATGCTTGTAAAATTAAGCATTGCGGCACCACCTTTGATAGAATGTGCGGCTCTAAACAACTCATTAATTGTTTCTTCATCTTCTAGAGCAGCAGACAAGTCCAAAATACCCTTTTCAATCGTTTCTAAATGTTCTTTTGCTTCTTCGATGAAATACCCAATAATTTTTTCATTGTTAGCACTATCCATGTTTGCTGCTCCCAAAAAACAATTGTCTCTAAGTAGTAATTTATTTGTCTATAATAATAACCGATCCCTGCGGTTAGTCAACATAAACTCAAATTAAGAAAAAATATGGTCGATCGTCCTATATATTTAGATGGTCATGCTACCACCAAAGTCGACTCTAGAGTAATATCAGCTATGATGCCTTACCTAGACAACTACTATGGTAATCCTTCTAGTAATGCTCATGTCTATGGTTGGGAAACCCAAGCAGCTATCAAACAGGCTAGAGAAGTGATTGCTAATGCCATTAACGCAGAAGAGACAGAAATTATTTTTACCAGTGGTGCGACAGAAGCCAATAACTTAGCAATTAAAGGAGTAGCAGAAGCTTACTTTAGCAAAGGCAAACATATCATTACCTGTCAAACTGAACATCGAGCAGTAATTGAACCTTGTGAATATTTGGAAACTTTGGGTTTTGAAGTAACTTTTTTACCAGTAAAACAAAATGGTTTATTAGATTTATCTTTATTAGAAAAAACAATTCGCCCAGACACTATTTTAGTTTCCATCATGACGGCTAACAATGAAATTGGTGTTATTCAAGATATCGAAAAAATTGGTTCAATTTGTAAAGCTAAAGAAGTTGTTTGTCATACTGATGCGGCTCAAGCTTTAGGTAAAATTCCCTTAGATGTACAAAAGATGAATATAGATTTAATGTCTTTAACTGCCCATAAAATTTATGGAATGAAGGGTGTTGGTGCATTATACGTCAGAAGAAAAAATCCACGAGTTAAATTAGCTTCACAAATTCAAGGAGGGGGACAAGAAAGGGGTTTTCGCTCAGGTACATTATGTACACCACAAATAGTTGCTTTTGCACAAGCGGTTAAATTGGCTCTAACACAATTGGAAACAGAAAACCAGAGACAAAAGCAGTTAAGGGATTATTTATGGCAAAGACTAAGTGAATTGTCCCGAATTTATCTTAATGGTGATTTCCATCAACGTTTAGCAGGTAATCTCAATATTAGTATTGAAGGTGTCAATGGTGCCGCTTTATTATTAGCTTTACAATCGAAAGTTGCTTTGTCTTCAGGTTCAGCTTGTTCTTCTACTAGTACTAAACCTTCCCATGTTTTAAAGGCTTTAGGACATTCTGACAGTTTAGCAAGGGCTTCTTTAAGATTTGGCATAGGGCGTTTTAATACCCAAGAGGAAATAGAAGAGGTGGCGGATTTTACGATTAAAACAATTAATAGTTTACGTTTAGCTACAAGTTCTTGCTAATGGAACAATTATGTGTTCTGAAGACCATCTTATTAGTCGATCTTCTGAGCATTTTTCAGACCTGAGTTCGATATAACAGTTATCGTGAAAATCAATGAGGATAAGGCTTTCTCAATTTAAGACATTTTACCATAATTTTTCATGATCATGAGCAATTAACTTCAGTTTTCCTGTTGTACCTAATGTGCAGACATAAAGATAAGGTGAGTCAGGAGTAGCCTGTTTGACATTCCAGTTAGAATTAATCTTAATTTCCCACTGTATATTATTAGTTTCTGAAAAAGATTTTTTTAAGATATTGCGACAAAATTTAGGTATTTCAATCTCGTTATTAATAGGTACGATTAAAAAACTATAATTATGAGTTAAAAAGTAAATAATTGCGATCGCAATTATGGCATAATTTTAAGATTTCCAGACTAAATATGATTATTTAGTAATTTAATTTATTGTTAAATAATTTTTTATTTCTATGATTATTTCAGCTTTATAAAAAGATTAATTATCATTTGATTTTAATGTTTTTAATTTCCATATATTAGATATTTGCATTGTTTTAATTATTTTTCGAGTATTTTAGTCATGATTAAACTTAATTCTTCGGATGTAAAACTTTGCATTTGTTGTTGAGTAATCCAAATAGCTAATACTTCAATGGATGATTTTAAAAACAGAGTTTCTAAGGATAATTCTATTTTAAATTCTTTTTCTATTTCATTAAGCATTTTGACTGCAATCAAAGAATCTCCACCTAATTCAAAAAAGTTATCTCTAACACCTATAGATTCTAAATTTAATAATTTTTGCCAAATTCCAACTAATATTTCTTCATTTGGAGTGGTAGATACAATTATTTCTTCTTGTCGGTTCGACTCAAAATCCGATAAAGTGAACGATTTGATATATTGTAAAGTACCCTGCAAATATTTTTGACGACAAGCATGACGTTGAATTTTGCCACTAGATGTTTTAGGAATTTGACCACTTTTAATTAAAACGACACTATACAAAGATAATTCGTGTTTTTCGGCTACTGTTTCTCTAATTTTTGTAATCACCTTATCAAGATTGTTTTGATGATTATTCTTTGCTTTTACTTCAGCTATGACAACTAACTTTTCTTCCCTTTGAACAGTAATAGAAAATGCTGCAGAGGCATTAAAACACAAGTCTGGATGACATTTTTCGATCACCCATTCTATATCTTGAGGATAATAATTTTGTCCTCGAATTATAATTAAATCCTTTAAACGTCCAGTAATATATAACTGTCCATCTTTTAAAAAACCTAAATCTCCTGTACGTAAAAAACCTTCCTCTTGGGTATCAGCAAGACAAGCATTAAAAGTTTGTTGAGTTGCTTGTGGGTTATTCCAATAACCATTAGCCACAGATTCACTCTTCACCCAAATTTCTCCTATTTCATGAGGTTGTGCTTGAGTTAAACTCTCCGAATTCACAATAATTACCTGAGGGCGTGTCATCAATTAGAACTTAAAACAAGATAGAATATACCCCTAAGTAATT
>JAALKG010000048.1 GCA_011088145.1 Cyanobacteria bacterium MH1_Bin12
CCCCCCCCCCCCCCCCCCCCCCCCCCCTTCCCCCACCCGACGCTCTTCCGATCTCTAATTCAGCCAATACGTCTATTGTTGCCTTAAACCTAAGTAAATTGAGATTTTGATAACTATTAGTTATTATCTAACAATAATGACATCATATTTACTAATGTCTACTATTTACTATTAAAATACTCAGAATCTAAGCAAGATTGAAAGTTAAGTAGCTCAAGGCTTATCAGATAAAATAGAGCAAAGATGCTAATTATGGAGTGAGTAAGAATATGCTAAAGTATCTGAATAACTTTGTAGATAATAAATAACGCAACTATTATGTCAATTGCAGTAGGAATGATAGAAACTCTAGGTTTTCCAGCAGTTGTGGAGGCGGCAGATGCGATGGTCAAAGCTGCTCGTGTAACTTTAGTCGGTTATGAAAAAATCGGTAGTGGTCGTGTTACCGTGATTGTCAGGGGAAATGTTTCAGAAGTTCAGGCTTCTCTGGCTGCTGGCATTGAAAATGTAAAAAGAGTTAACGGTGGAGAAGTACTCTCTACTCATATCATTGCTCGTCCCCACGAGAACCTCGAATATGTATTACCCATTCGCTATACCCAAGAAGTAGAACAATTTATGTAAAACGATCGCAACTAGCATATGATCAAATATATTGAAATAAATATTATGCGATCGCTTGTTTTAAAAAATAACCTCAATGAATAATCATGTCTCAGTTCAATTTATTGAACAAAATATATAAACCCTGAAATGAATGATACTGTTGGGTAATTAAAACAATTCAGTTATGCTATATAGCTCTATCCCAGAGCAGCAAAGCTAGAAGTGCGAGTCAATAACTCTTTTTTCCTCCCTTTCAGTCATGACACCACACTAGTTAAATTAATCCCACAAGCAATCGCTATATTTTGGAGATGAGTTTTTTTCAATCCAATGTAGCGGGAACTTCGCAACCTAAAACTTGTACTTCCTTTAGAAATTTTACCTTCTATTCCTGCTCTTTGCTGATATAGCTTTTTATATTCTCGGGTCAGGGATTTTTACCTTAATTGTTGCCAAATTCCAAATTCTTCTTGGGGACGAATTTTTGTAATTGCTCAACTAGGTGTAAAAAGAGACGAATTATGAGATAACGCTTTGCAGATAGCTTGATAGGGGTGCGACCTCTATACGATACATTGAAGACTGTAATTCAATATGAAAAAGGCTTTTAAAGAATTTTGAGATATAAAATCAGCTAAAGTATTGTCTTATAAATTGATCAATACCCTTTGTTTGAAAAGGTTTATGGCTTTTATTTAAACATCAAAATCAGGTCACACTCTCATAATATCTCGATCGAGAATAATATCATCTCGTCTGTTTATCAAACTCCAAAAAAAGTACAACGGTAAATCCTGATGCTGACAGTAGTGTAATAAAAAGACAAACTCAAAATTTGTGTTTTGGTGGACATTTGTGAAAATCATTAGTTCATGTCATAAACCCTTTGAACAATACCCACCCTAAAAGATCGGCAATCGCACTTTTGAATAAAAAGCTAACATCTCAACTTACTTTCCAACTGGGCAATATCAATCACAGTTTTCAATAACGAATCTGGGTTCAAACTGATCGAATCAATCCCCAACTCCACAAGGAAACGAGCAAACTCAGGATAGTCACTGGGTGCTTGTCCACAGATACCTATTTTGCGGTTATTTCGTTTTGCTTTCTCAATGACCATTTTGACCATTTCTTTCACCGCATCGTTGCGTTCGTCGAAAATGCGAGCAACCAAGGACGAATCTCGATCGAGTCCTAGAGTTAATTGAGTTAGATCATTTGAACCGATCGAAAAACCATCAAAGATTTCTGCAAATTGATCAGCAAGAATCACATTACTAGGAATCTCACACATCACATATACTTGCAAACCATTTTCGCCCCGTTTCAAGCCGTGTTTCTCCATTTCGGCAAGGACTTTTTTACCCTCATCGGGAGTACGACAAAAAGGAATCATCGGAATAACATTCGTCAAACCCATGTCATCACGGACACGTTTAATAGCCTGACATTCTAAACCGTAGGCATCACGATATTTCTCATCATAGTAACGAGATGCACCTCGCCAACCAATCATCGGGTTTTCTTCCTTGGGTTCAAAATATCGACCACCCAACAGGTTTGCATACTCATTCGATTTAAAATCGGACATTCTCACCACCACAGGGTTTGGATAAAAAGCAGCAGCAATAGTAGCGACACCTTGAGCAACCTTATCCACAAAGAAATCGGCTTTATTTTCATAGCCAAGGGTTAAGGCTTCTATTTCTTTTTTCACCAACTCATCTTCTAAAGTCGCAAAATTCATTAAAGCTAAAGGATGAGCTTTGATATTATTAGCGATAATGAACTCCAGACGTGCTAAACCAACTCCATCACAGGGTATTGATGCGAGTTTAAAGGCTTCCTCTGGATTACCCACATTCATCAAAATTTTGGTTTTCGTTTTTGGTAAATTATCCAATTGAGTTTCGATGACATCAAAAGCCAACAAACCTTTATAGACTCTTCCTTCTTCTCCTTGGGAACAGGATACCGTTACCTGTTCTCCTGTGGTTAATTGCCCTGTGGCATCACCGCAACCGACGATCGCGGGGATGCCCATTTCACGGGCTATTATCGACGCATGGCAGGTTCTACCCCCTTGATTAGCGACGATCGCACTTGCCTTTTTCATGATAGGCTCCCAATCAGGGTCAGTTTTATTCGTAACTAAAACTTCTCCTGCTTCAAAATCACCAATATTATGAACATCAAGGATAACTCTAGCGTTGCCCTGCCCAATCATTTCGCCGACTGCACGTCCAGTAACTAAAACCTCACTGGTATCTTGAAGTTGATAGTCTTTGAGTACATTCCCTGACTTTTGTGATTGTACCGTTTCAGGACGAGCTTGGACAATAAACAAATCTTCCGTTTGTCCATCTTTTGCCCATTCAATATCCATAGGGGTATATTTACCTCGTTTGTTGCTGTAGTGTTCTTCGATGATACAAGCCCATCTAGCCAGTTGCAAAGCTTCGTCATCGCTAATCGCATATTTTTGTCTTTTTGGTTGCGATACAGGAATATTTTTAACTTGTTTCCCACCACCCAAATCATAAATCATTTTGATTTCTTTACTGCCGAGACGTTTATTTAAAATTGGGCGAAATCCTTGTTTTAAAGTAGGTTTAAAAACGAAAAACTCATCAGGATTAACAGCACCCTGCACGACATTTTCACCTAACCCATAAGCGGCAGTGACAAAAGCGGCATCTTTGAAACCTGTTTCGGTATCGATACTAAACATCACTCCCGATGAGGCTAAATCAGAACGCACCATTTTTTGTACACCGACGGATAAGGCTACTTCAAAATGATCGTAACCCTTGGCTGTACGATAAGAAATTGCTCTGTCTGTGAAGATGGAAGCAAAACATTTATGACAGGATTCTAAGACGTTTTTGACTCCATGGACGTTGAGATAAGTTTCTTGTTGTCCTGCAAAACTCGCATCAGGTAAGTCTTCTGCAGTGGCAGACGATCGCACAGCCACATCGGTTTCGCAACCAAACTCACGACATTTATCAATACCTTCGAGAGGATAACATAGTTCTGGTTTTTCTCCATAGCGATCACACAATTCAAAATAAGCTTGAGAGATTGCTAATTCTAATTCTGGAGGAAAAGGTGTGTTTAAAATTAATGCTCTTGCTTGTTTACCTCTAAGTTGTAAGTTGTTTAAATCATCGACATCCAAATCCGCAAATATATTACGTAATTTCCCTTGCAAATCTGCTTTTGGATAAAATAACGATAAGCGTAAGCAGTGGTAGCAAAACCTGTAGGAACATTCACGCCTTTACTTGTTAACTGGCCAATCATTTCTCCTAAAGAAGCATTCTTGCCACCCACAAGAGGAACATCTTCAATGCCAACTTCTTCAAACCAAAGAACAAATTGCTCTTTTTTGTTTTCTTGAACAATTCTTGCCGTTGCAGTATTTACCATAACAACTATATTCCTTAATATGTTTAATAACAGAGAATTCTTCGGTTTTTAATTAAAAATCATGAGTTTTTTTCGTAAGGTTATAATTATTTTTTTGATAATTCACCGATGATTTTTAACTTGCTGAAAGTTTACCGAAATAAGCTTGATAGTTTTACTTTTTGTCTAAACTAATTTGAATCACCATTTTATTCTTTTTAAGCTTAATTTAAAGTCATTTTTACTTTAGTTAAAAGAAATTATTTTTTTGTCTCTCTACTTTTATTTAACCAAATTTTTAGGTACTATGATTGTGTAAGATACAATACTTAATCATTGTTCGTATATCTTAAAAGTATTTTTCGATCGCGTAGTGCTATGCTTCGCATAAATGTCAAAAAATTGTTGTTAAAACACGTTTCAAAAATGATTTATTTTTCTAATTTACGACGATAATAATATTAAGAAAAATGGGGTAATAAATTATGAAAGATAAGTTTGTATTGATAACTGGTGGTACAGGTGGTTTAGGAATAGGAGTAGTCAAACAAGTGATAACTCATCATCCTCGTCAAATTACAATTCCTTATCTAGAAGTGAAACAGATTTCTTATTTAGAGCAACGTTTATCTTCAGAGGCCCTTTCTTTGATCAATTTTGTATCTTGTGATGTGAGTGATGAATCTCAAGTGCAGTCGTTAGTTGCTCAAATGCCTCAAGTGGATGTTTTGATTAATCTTGTGGGTGGTTTTGATATGGGTAAGACGGATGAATATAGTTTTGACGCATGGCAGTCGATGTTCGATTTGAATCTCAATACGACTTTTCTGATGTCTAAATACTGTTGACAACGAATGAAGCAAACAGGTTATGGCAGAATCGTTTCGGTTGCTTCTCGTGGTGCAATGCAACCTGCGGGACAGTTGGCCGCTTATGGTGCGGCAAAGGCTGGGGTTTGTAATCTCATGGGTGCGATCGCAGAAGAAACGAAGGAAAGATATTTAGATATAACAGCTAATACTGTCTTGCCGAGTGTTATTGATACCCCTAGTAATCGAGAAGCGATGGGTAATGATGATGTTTGGAGTTGGGTAAATCCGGAATCTTTAGGTAAAGTTATTTGTTTTTTAGCTAGTGAAGATGCAAAGGATATTCGAGGGGCAAATATTCCTGTCTATGGTAAAGCTTAAAAGTTATTTTTCTCTAGTTTTATAATATGTTTGATTATAAAATTATTTTCTTTTTATTTAAAACTTACATTGTTACATTTATGAGAGTTTGATTGGTATTTAATTAATTTTTACTTAGTTTTTTCATGATCATTTCATTTTTGTTGTACCATATGTTTAACAACTAAATAAAAGAGAGTATATATTTATGAATAATTTGTGGAAAGAATTAGATGACAAACAGTCAGAAACAATTGCTGGTGGTGTTGGTAGAACACCTAACACAGGTAAAAATAATACTGGAAATGTAGGTGCATGGGCAGCATTAACTAATATTTTTACTGGTCCAGTGGATGTACCTTCATATAATCGTCCATCAACACCTAATGGTAATAATGCTCCAGAAAGAGTGACAAAGCCTGGGGATTTTCGACCATAAAAAAAGATGTGTTTGAAATAATTTTAATTATTGACAATTAAGTTATTTCAAGCTTTTTTGATTTTTAGGTAATGCTAGTAAAATGTCAAAATATGTTTTCATTAATTAAAAAAATTACTTAGGAAATTTATAAATAATTCCTCCCTCTTCAGTACTGTCAAAATCAGCATTTAACTTCAAAGCTTGTTCGTCTAAATATTGCTTAGACTCTTCGATCGAAATTTGGGCGGCAAGTGCGAAACTAGTAATAGTGATTGGTTTATTGCCTTCTTCAAGTACTTGTAAAAACACTTGCTCTTTACTTTGTGACAATTGCTTGATTTTCTGTTGATTTTCTTGCTGTAAACCCCTAAAAATCCAACCCCCAAAAACAGTTGCAGGAACACCAAAAATGACCAAAGCGGCCAACGCTCCATCTTTATCGTCCTGAGTCGTTTTGGAACTACTTAAGTCAACTGTACCAAGAATGATAATTGCCAAACCAATCATTAAGAAAAAACCAGCAGTTAATTTTTTAAGAGTTTTCATAATTTTATCGCGATCGCTTTAATATTAATATCTAAATCAATATTTATAGTTTCGTTTCAGTCTCTAAATTGATTATTGATGATGATTAAATTTGATTTTGTCAAAAGATATTGGTGTTTCGTTGATGTTTTCAACACAGACGTTGACATATCGTTTGTCATTTAAAGTATGTTGATGTACATGACCATGAATATTTATTTTGTTTCTAAGTTCAGTAGGATGTATAGGAGCATGGGTTAACCAATATCCTTTGTATTGAATTATGCCATAGATGTTAGAAAAAAACTGAGATAAAGTCTCGTATGAAAAGCTAATATCATGATTACCTAAAATTAAATTCTTTTGTCCTTTCATTTTGCTTAGATATGCCAAAAAAGAAGAGTCAAAACAAACATCTCCAAGCACCCAGACTAAATCTCTTTTTCCGACTACTTTATTCCAATTTTTCAATAATATTTCCGCATTTTCTTTATAATCGACACCTGTTCTATAATCTTTAGTAAAATCCATTATTTTTTTATGCCCTAAATGCAAGTCAGAAATCAAAAATACTTTGGACATAATTAAAAGCCTTACGCAGAATGTTCTTGTTAAAATTCTAATTTATTTTTCGATCGCTAATAGGTATTGTATTAATAAACGTTTCAACACTATCTAGGAAAATGGGAAGCTAAATCAAGATTGTTTCAATCCCTAATAGGTATTAATAAACGTTTCAACTATTAGGCAAAATATTAAAGCCTTTAGAAAGTGTTTCAATCCCTAATAGGTATTAATAAACGTTTCAACAATTTCAAGTTGGTCAGTCATTTTTTTTTATTGTTTCAATCCCTAATAGGTATTAATAAACGTTTCAACTTGCGATCGATGAAAACGGCAACTACACACTTACTAACCTCTCTCGTTTCAATCCCTAATAGGTATTAATAAACGTTTCAACCTCTAACAATTGATTTACACCATTTCAAGATTTCGTTTCAATCCCTAATAGGTATTAATAAACGTTTCAACACTTAAAGGTAAAGAACGCTTTGATGTTGTCGAGATGTGTTTCAATCCCTAATAGGTATTAATAAACGTTTCAACTGCTCGCATTTGAAAGCTTTGATCTATCTGGTTTTCAAGGTGCGTTTGCGTAAGGGTAGTCGCATTATAGCAAATAAACAGAACAATAAACAACCCAAAAACGCTCAAATGCTTCTCAGATAAGGGGCGTAAGGGTCTATAATTTACATTCTTCTGAAACTCTTTCATGTCGGGCATTACAAGGTTTATCCAGCAGGGTCGTAAATTTACACCCTATGCCTTACGCAAAATTAAAAATTATTCCCCACGACAAGCTACTCTTAATTTAGCCGATCGCGATCGAGGATTCAATCTTTGTTCTTCTTTTGTTGGTATGATCGGTTTTTTGGTAACTATGTTTAATTGAGAATGACCCTTAAACTGATGTTTCACAATACGATCTTCTAAACTGTGAAAACTAATAATCGCAATTTTTCCTGATGGCTTTAACCAATTGGGGGCAACTTCAATAAATTTTTCTAAAGATTCTAATTCTTGATTTACTCTAATTCTCAACGCTTGAAATGTTCTGGTGGCAGGATGAATTCTACCGTGACGATATTTTCCCGGAACACAAGATGCGATCGCATCTGCCAAGGCAGTGGTACTATAAAAAGGACGCTTTTCGACAATATTACGGGCAATACGTCGAGATAACCTTTCCTCTCCATAGAGATAAATTAAATCAGCTAAATCTTTTTCTCGCCAATGGTTGACTATCTCGGCAGCGGTTAAAGATTGATTTGTATCCATGCGCATGTCCAACTGTCCTTCCAAGCGAAAACTAAAACCTCTGTCACCATGGTCTAATTGAGGTGAGCTGACTCCCAAATCAGCAATGATACCATCAAAAAGTTGGTTAAAAGGTTGATAATCAGCAAAATTACCTTGCCAATAACTGATTCTATTTTTATATTTATCTAACCTTTTTTTGGCAAAATTAATCGCATTTAAATCTCGATCGATCGCTGTAATTTTTGCATTTATATTATGAGATAAAATAAGATTAGAATGTCCTCCTGCCCCTAAAGTTGCATCTAAATAATGCCCACCATGATCAATTTTAAGATTATTTATAATTTCTGTGGGTAATACAGATTCATGAAAAAACTCGTTTTTCTCTTCCACCATAACATTCTTTAAACTAACTTATTAATATCTTAATTAATAACTCAATAATAGTTTTTTTATTTTCTAAATACTATCTTTTTTTGTTAACATAGATAATATTATATGTTATTTTAGTATTGAAAATGAAGAGAATCTTAATCTGGTTTAGAAATGATTTAAGAATTCACGATCAAAAAAATATAATAACGGCTATTAAATATAATCCTGATTATATTATTCCTCTTTACTGTTTCGATGAAAGACAGTTTATGACAACTTCTTTTGGTTTTTCTAAAACAGGTAAATTCAGGGGCAAATTTTTATTAGAAAGTATTACAGATTTAAAAGCAAATTTACAAAAATTGGGCAGCAACCTTATTGTTAGACAAGGTATAACAGAAGACATCATTGCTAAAATTGCGATCGAATATCAAGTAGATTTATTATTATTTTCTGAAGAAGCAACCTCCGAAGAAATCAATATTGAAAAAAGAATTATTAAAAAATTAAATCAAGAACAAATTAAAATAAAATCAACTTGGCAATCAACCCTTTATCACAGTGATCAATTACCTTTTTCCTTAGAAGATATTCCTGATTTATTTACTAATTTTAGAACTAAAATAGAAAAAAAAACATATAATTATATTTGTGAAAAAACTCCCCATAAATTACCACCTATTCCTAATATCGAAATAGGTCAAATACCAAGCTTACAAAAATTAGGATTAACAGATTATGAGATCGATTCTAAAGTAGTTTTACAATTTCGTGGAGGAGAAACAGAAGGTATTAAAAGATTAAATAATTATTTTTGGAAAAAAGACTGTTTAAAAGAATATAAAAAGACTCGTAACGGCATGTTAGGTGCAGACTATTCCTCTAAATTTTCTCCTTGGTTAGCCCATGGTTGTCTATCTCCTCGTTTTATTTATCAAGAAGTAAAAAAGTATGAAGCTCAAAGGGTAAAAAACGATTCTACTTACTGGCTAATTTTTGAATTGCTATGGCGAGATTTTTTCCGCTTGATTGCCCTTAAACATGGTAATCGCTTATTTTATATCTCTGGTTTAAAAAATGTTGATTTGCATTGGCAAGAAAATTGGTCTTTTTTTGAAGTATGGTGCGAGGGACAAACAGGTTACCCATTAATTGATGCCAATATGAGGGAATTGAAAGCAACAGGTTTCATGTCTAACCGTGGGCGACAAAATGTAGCTAGTTTTTTGACCAAAAATTTAGGCGTAAATTGGCCAATGGGTGCAGAATGGTTTGAGTCGTTATTGATTGATTATGATGTTTGTAGTAATTGGGGCAACTGGAATTACCTTGCAGGAATCGGCAATGATGCCCGTGGTTTTCGTAATTTTAATATTACTAAACAATCCCAAAATTACGATCGAAATGGGGATTATTTACGTCATTGGTTACCTGAAATTGCTTCCATAAAAGGAGAGAAGATTCATCAACCATGGATGCTATCTCGTGAAGAACAAGAGGAATTTGCGGTAAAATTAGGAACAGATTATCCTTATAAAGTCATAGTTTCCTAGTTGTTGATTGAACTTTAACAATTAAATTTTGGCGATAACACAACGAATACCATGTTTACGATTTTGATTATCTCCTTGATAACGAGGAATTAAATGAATATGAGTATGTTTAACTTTTTGTCCACCTGCCTGATTAACATTAAAACCAATATTAAAGCCATCAGGTTTATATTTTGTAGTAATAATTTTTTTGACTTCATTTACCATTTGCCAACAATGACTTTGTAACCAGAAAGGCAAATCAAAGTAATTTTCTATATGTATTTTAGGAATAATTAAACTGTGACCTTGGGTAAGAGGGTAACCATCTAAAATAGCATAAGCTAAACTTGATTCTGTTAATAGAGTCAATTTTGGATAAGGTTTACAGAAGATACAAGTTCTACTATATTGTTTTACTTGATTATAATGATTGTATTCATATATTTCGCAAGATTCATCAATATAAATAGATTTAAAGGGTAATTTAACTAAACATTGATAAGTCGGTTTTTTATGTATATAGTGCTGTCTCAATCCTTCTGTTTTCAAATCTCTTCTCACTACAAAATACACTTTACCTGTGGTTTTAATTAGTTGAGAGATAGACATAATTACTTGTTCTTGTTCCCAAGGGAATAAAACATTGAGGACATAAGAACAAATAATTGTATCGAATTTTTTTTGAGGATATTGAGGTTGGTAATAAAGATCATAACCTTGAATATCGAATCCTTTTTCTTGTAATTTTTCGACATCTTTACCATATCCACAACCGAAGTCTAAAATTTGACCTTTAAGTAGTTTATTTTTAAGTAAATATTTAGCAGGAAAAGATAAATCTTCTCTTTTAATAGCGGTTAAATGAGTATATTGATTCTGTTGTTTTTCCTGATTCATTTTAAGTTATTTTCTGGTAAAACGTAATATTTCGATCGATTGGGAGGTTAAAAATATGCCCAGAAAAATATAACTGATAAATACCATTAAATTACTTGTATCAAAAATACCTCTTACAAAATCTCCATAGTTTCTCAACAGAGAGAAATGACCGATAAATTCACCAATTGTCCCTCCACAAAGATTGGAGATCGCATCTAATATTGATAAAATAACTACTAGAGTAAAGGTCATAATAGCCGAAAAAATAGTACTTTCGGTTAAGGAAGAAATAAACATTCCCAAAGATAACATCGAAGCTGCCATTAAGATTAAACCTAGATGGGCAAGTAAGGGTACTTGTAGAGAAATAGGGGGATTTGCTGCCTGAAATGCGATCGCTTCATAGAGAAAAATGGGCATAATCATGGTGATGAAAAATAATAAAACACCGATTAATTTACCCACTGCAACTACCCAATTAAAAATCGGGGAAGTGGCTAATAATTCTATAGTTCCACTTTTTCTTTCTTCTGAATATAAACCCATTGATAAAATAGGCAAAATAAATAAAGTTAAAGAGGCAATAGTATTAAAAAAGATTTGCATAAATTCATAGACAATATCCACAGGAACTGTATTTCCCAATTGTTCTTGTAAAGCAACACTTTGAATAATACCTTTTTCACCAAAGAGAATAAAAATGAAAAATATTCCTGAAATTAACCAAAAGATTGTCGCTATACTCAAGGCTAAAGGAGAAGCAAAATAGCCTTGTAATTCTTTTTGAGTAATAGCAATTATATTGGTAATTATTTTCATTGATTTACTGATATTTTAAGTCAAATATTTTAATAAAAAAGATATATAAAAATAAATGAGTGACTTGGGAAAAAATGATAAAGTATAACGATTTTAAAATAAATATTGTACTTATTAAAAATTTCCTAATGATCAGTTTGAAATTTATGGATATTTTCGGTGACTATCTTCACATCTTCTAAGGATAATTCAGGATAAATTGGTAAACTTAAGACTTCATCTGCCAATTTAATAGAAACAGGAGAAGGTTGATATTGATTTTCATAAACTGGTAATTGATCTTGAGGAATGGGATAATAAATCATACTACCAATACCTTGCTGGGCTAAAAAGTCTTTTAATTGATTTCTTTTGCCATTAGTTACCCTGATTGTATATTGATGAAAAACATGTCCTTGGGTAATCTGAGGAACAATAATATCAGGAGTATTTTCTAACAGTTGATTATATGTTTGAGCAATATGATGACGAGCTTGATTCCATTGATTGATATATTTTAATTTCACTCTTAAAATACAAGCTTGCAAACTGTCAAGACGAGAATTATAGCCCAACAACTCATTATGATAGCTTTTCTTAGAGCCATGGACTCGCAACATCTTTGCTAAATCAGCAATTTTGTCATCATTAGTAACTATCATTCCTGCATCACCATAAGCACCTAAATTTTTGGTGGGATAGAATGAATAAGCCCCTACATCACCTATACTACCGACGTGTTTACCTGTTAAATGTTGACGAGTATCTTGGTGACAATCTTGATTACAACTAACGCAATCACCGTAATATACTGCACCAAAAGCTTGAGCACAGTCTTCGATTACTTTTAGATTATACTCTTTTGCGATCGAGTTGATATTACTCATGGCGGCAGGTTGCCCATAAAGATGAACGGGCATAATCCCTTTAGTTTTACTGGTAATTTTATCGACAATCGTCTTAGGATCAATATTAAAACTATTGATGTCAATATCAGCAAAAATGGGTTTTGCACCGACAACACTGATAGATTCAGCAGTAGCATAGAAAGAAAAAGGAGTAGTAATTACTTCATCTCCCAGACCAATATCTAAACTTCTTAAGGCAATAATCAGAGCATCTGTACCTGAATTAACACCGATAGCATATTTTACATCTAGATAATCAGCTATTTCACTTTCTAGCTTTTTTACTTCAGGGCCTAATACAAACTGACTTGATTCTAATACATTAGCGATCGCTTGATCAATTTCGGCTTTAAGTTTTTGATATTGAGACTTTAAATCAAGAATAGGAATTTTCATCGAAACGAAAAATGAAGAAGTAACACAAAGATTAACCTTTGAGTTTACACTATTTTTCCTCTTCCGTCGTCACAACTTCTTGAGGTTCCTGTTGGGGAGATCTATTTTCTGGTGATTTTGCTAAATCTCGCTTGATAACTGCTAAGTTTTGTTTATATCTGGTATTTTCTGGTTGTAAAGCCACTAATTTTTCAGCTAGGGGTAATGCTTTCTCAAAATCTTTTAATTCAACATAAATACTCAGTAAATTGTCGATAACAAAAGGATTTTCTGGTTCTCTAGCTAAAACTAACTCATAACCTTCTGCTTTTTGTTTCAGTTGTGCTTCTGGTGATAATTGTTCTTCTTGGCTATTATCAGCATTGGATGAATTAGTAAGCATTCTCGCAACACCACCGATGGAAGCCGAAAAAAAAGCCACTCCTCCGAGTATTGCAAAACTTTTCTTGAAAATTTGTTTAGGAGTTAATTTATTATTCATCAATTAGATATTCATAGATACATTTAATTATTAATATTCTAACTATTAATATTCTAACTATTAATATTCTAACTATTGGTCTTAAAGTTTGTCTCCAATAGAATATCTGTACACAATTGATATTTTTATATCCTTATTTTTGAAATCATACAGTTTTTGTTTCCCAAATATATCTCGATCGCTTTTTTGTATTCTATTTGTGACTCGCTAGGTATTACAATTCTGAGCGTTGCTGAATTCTTCATTCAACCATTATTTTGAACATTCGAATTTCTATTTAATTTTCTCAGTAATTTTAGTTTTGACTACTTCAGGAGTATCTTCACCAGATACATTAATTAAACTGTGTTTATATCCGTAATATTCTAAAATAGGTGTAGTTCTTTGGTGAAATAACTCTATTCTTTTTTTCAAAACTTCAGGTTTATCGTCCACTTCTCCTCTAGCTAAGGAACGTTGCATCATCGTTTCTTTACTAACTTCCAAATAAATAGCATGATTAATTTTCTGTTCTAATTCTTCTTCCAACAAAAAATCTAACTCTTCAGCTTGAAATGCGGTACGTGGATAACCTTCTAATATCCAACCTTGAGCAACATCTTTTTCTAATAAACGTCTTTTGATGAATTTAATCATCATGTTATCAGGGACTAATTCTCCTTTCTCTACATATTCTTTTGCTTCTATACCTAAATCATCTTCCATGACGATCGCTTGTCGTAAAATATTACCAGTAGAAACAACAGTTAAATTAAATTGTTGTGCTATGTTTTGTGCCTGAGTGCCTTTTCCTGAACCTGGCCCTCCTAGCATAATTAATCTAAGCATAAATTTAAAAAATGAGAAAACCTAAATTAATATTACCGCATATATAGTCGAATTCAGAATTGAGAACTTTGAAACGGAATAGCTAAATGGAATTTTTCTGACGTTTAACGAATTATCAATTATCGTCAAGGATGAATTAATATAGTTATTTTTATACGAATTAATTGGATCCTACATAACAAATAAATGAAAATTTTAATTTTATCTACTCCCGTTGGTGCTTTAAGTTCAGGTATTGGTGGTGGTGTAGAATTAACTATTTATAATCTTATTCAAGAAATGCAACTGCGTCATCATCAAGTCACAGTAGTTGCACCCAAAGGATCAAAATTTGCCAATGCCAATATTATCGAGATAGATGGTAACGTTCATATTCCTGCTCAAACTCAAACCCGTAATACTCCTATTACAATGCCTGAAAATTCTGTTTTAGGTAATATGTGGGAATATGCCCGTCAGGTACAATCAGATTATGATGTGTTAGTTAATTTTGCCTTTGACTGGCTTCCTTTTTATCTTACTCCTTTTTTCCAAACGTCGATCGCTCACTTCATTAGTATGGGTTCATTGTCTGATAGTTTAGATCAAATAATGGCAGAAACAGCTTTGCAATATCCAGATAATTTCGCCGTTTATACCCAAGCACAAGCTGACACTTTTCCTTTTCCCGAAGTCTGCCAATGTTTAAGTAGCGGTATTGATTTATCTTTATATAAATTTCAACCATCAGCAGAAAAAAAATTAGCATGGTTAGGTAGAATTGCCCCCGAAAAAGCCCTCGAAGATGCTGTTAAAGCTTCCGATATTACTCAAATACCTTTGTTAATTTTTGGCAAAATCCAAGACGAAGATTACTGGCAAAATATTGTTCAAGAATATCCTAACGCACCAATTACATATAAAGGTTTTTTATCTACTACTGACTTACAACAAGAATTGGGTAATTGTAGTGCATTGTTAATGACTCCTCGATGGATAGAAGCTTTTGGAAACGTTGCCATTGAAGCTCTAGCTTGTGGTGTACCTGTTATTAGTTATGCCAGAGGAGGTCCCGCAGAAATTGTTACTGATGGCAAAACAGGCTTTTTAGTCACTCCAGATAGCATTGATGAATTAGTGACTGCCATTGCTCGTATTCCTCAAATTGAGCGAACTATTTGTCGCCAAATAGCTGAACAGGAATATTCTTTACAAGTCTGGGGCGATCGCTTTGAAGCATGGCTGAAATCTTTGATAGTTAATAGTTGAGAATGCGATCATGAAACGGCATGCTTTGCATGATTAGTAACATTGTCAGCGATCGTTTTTTTATATAAGACTTCAACAGGACTTTATAGAAACATTATATTATAAATGGTAGGGGCAGAATACACTTTGCCCATAATATATTTTGCTTCTACAGATAATATCACCAGAAGTATTTGGCATAAGTAATTTCCAATTATTTGGCTTTATTCAATCTTTTTTTTCTGAATAAATTACCAACACCTAAAGCCATAAATGTACCTAAAACAGTTGTAGGTTCAGGTACAGGTTGTACTTGATTCACAAAACTAATAGAATTAACATTGGAGGAAATAAAAGCATAATCAGTTCTGGGTTTATTGGTTTCTTCCCCAACGGTGAGAGACATACTACTAACATCTTCCCAACTTGCACCATTCACCAAGGAAAAATCAGATAGTTCAAAAGCAAGAGCAGAGACATTTCGATTACTTCCCCAAGTAGCATCTATTTGATTACCATTATTATCCCATCTTGCCAAATTTTGTTTACCTAAAAGATTCCAATCTGTTCCATCAGTATAATCGCCACCATCGTTGGATTTGTTACCTTCTGTAATTAAGGAAGCAACCACATCACCGTTAATATCAAGAAGTCTCCATGTATCAGGACTTTGATTTTGAGCAATGTCAGTAACAAAGAAATCAACTTCTCCATCACCAATGGCATCAAGATTAATAGAAAGTACAGGAAAAATCAGAGTTTCTATATTTTGCCTTGTAATTTTATTGACTCCTGTGGAAAGAGATAAACCATTGACTCCCGCACTCAGATAACTATCATCATCATCATATAATTTAGTTCCGTCAGCACTTATCGGTTGAATAGGAGAAGTGGTGGAAACTCCTTCGGTTTGAATAGCAAAAAAATCGTCAGTAAAAATTTTGTTTCCTTCTGGAGTTCCATCGTCGATGGTAAAAGAAGTTACATTATTTAAACCTGTTGGTGTGACTGCAATAGAATTAGGATCATCAAAAATAAAACCTTCATCGGTTGTCATCTGTGTCACTGTAAAGCTGACAGCTAATACTGATGATTGCATCATCCCCATTCCTAAAATTGAAGCAAACAAAGCGACAGCATATTTTTTTTCACAAAAAAAAGATTGAGATTTCAATTTTGTTGATAAGTAAGTTGATTTTTTCATCTTATTCAGTATTATTGGTATTAAAATAACGCTGCTAGGAGTTATCCGATAAATTTTTAAGAGTTTTGTAAATAAGAGATATAACAATCAAATTACTATATATAAATAGATAAAGCTTGTTTGCATCATATTTGATTTTTCTTTTGCTCCCTCACTAATCATTACATCTTAAGATTGTGTAAATGTTGTGGAGAAATCTTATCAATATGAAAATTATTATAGATTGTAATTATTAATTTAAAAAAGTCTCAAATCATTATTATCAGAGATACTAAATTATTAATTTTATTGGTAGTCCCCCAGATGTAAGGATAAAAAGATAAAATCTCAAAGAAAGCTTTAT
>JAALKG010000049.1 GCA_011088145.1 Cyanobacteria bacterium MH1_Bin12
TGGTGGTATTCATTTAGCAGCGATGGTCATTTGGCTTAATTGATGACACGCCCTAATGTGAATTAATTTGATTTATCTGGGTTAGTAGCTATAAGCTTTATGCTTTAAGCTTGTGAATTGGTCTACAATTACCATAGCTCAAAAACGTTTTTTAACTTGCTTCTGAGTTACCGCCAACTACTGTTCAAGCAAATACCTTGGAAAAGGGACATATTTCAAATTGAGAATCATGACAAAACTTATTTTGTCATGGTTAATTTTGTCTTTGTTACCGTCAGTTCACATTTTTGTTTTTCTTATAGCTTACAGCTAATCACCTCTGAAAAAAGCTAATTCACATCAGGCGTATAATAAGTGATTGTATGTGAATTAAATTCAGTTTTTTTGCTATAAAAATAGATAAATATCACTGATAAATTATTTAGAGATTGGACGACAAAAAAATTCGGTTTTCTACCCAAAGCGAGTTTAATTTTTAGTTTTCGTCTATGCTAGTATATTTACAAAAGTTAACATAAATTAATTATTATAGAAAATTAAGGAGTATATAATCATGAGTCAGGCTCAACCTAGTCAAACACCGAATGTTGAAGAACCAAAATTTGGCTTTAATGACTATGCAGAAAAATTAAATGGTAGAGCGGCAATGTTAGGTTTTCTAATTGCTTTAGCGATCGAATATTTTAGTGGAAAAGGTTTATTAAGCTGGTTAGGTTTACATTGATAAAATAATGAATAAATAAATATTAGTTCTTCGTTCAATTTACTGGCTTTTTATTGGTTCTGAGTTCAAAATTCAGAACTGGTAAGATTCACTATTGATAAAATTTTAAATAAAACTATGAATATTGGGCATTCGAATAAGAGTATTTATATCATTATTGTTAATTATCGTACTCCTAAATTGACGATGGACTGCTTAAAATCTTTAGTGTCAGAAAAAAGTAAATTACCCTTATTAAAAGTCATAGTTGTTGATAATAAATCCGAAGATAATTCAGTATCTGAAATAAATAATGCTATTAAGGAAAATAATTGGCAAGAGTGGATTTATTTAATTGCCTCGGGAAAAAATGGAGGCTTTGCCTATGGTAATAATTTGGGAATAAAATCAGTCTTAGAATCCAATGGTAATATTGATTATTTTCTGTTACTAAATCCTGATACTGTTATAAGAGAAAATGCCTTAACTACTTTAGTGGAATACATGGAACAAAATCCACAAACAGGAATAGCTGGAAGTAGATTAGAAGATTTGGATAAAACACCTCAAAATTCTGCATTTCGTTTTCGTACTATATTTAGTGAACTAGATTCGGCTTTGCGTTTAGGAATAGCATCTAGAATATTAAATAAATGGATTGTTGCTCCTCCTATCCGTGATTCAAATTTTGAAACGGACTGGGTTTCTGGTGCTAGTATGATTATTCGTCCCAAAGTTTTCACCGATGTTGGTTTATTGGATGAAATGTATTTTATGTACTGTGAAGAAATGGATTTTTGTTTACAGGCAAAAAAAGCGGGCTGGAGTTGTTGTTATGTTCCAGAGAGTAGGGTCGTTCATTTTGTAGGTCAAAGTTCAGGAATTAATTCTCGTGATCAAAAACCCTCAAGAAGACCTAAATATTGGTTTGACTCTAGACGCAGATATTTTTTCAAAAATTATGGTTGGTTTTATTCTGCTTTAACTGATACTGTTTGGATGTTAAGTTTTTCTCTATTTAAAATACGGGAATTTATACAAGGAAAAGAGAATAATGATCCTCCATTTTTGTTTCGAGATTTTTTCTTTAATACTGTCTTTTTTCATCCCTTTTTATAGTTTTAAATATAAATTTAACAATAGATTATGTCAGCAATGACGATCAAAAAATTAGAAAATATCGGTTTTTTTGCTCAAATAAAAGAAGATTGGATTGCCCACGGTAAAGATTGGACAAAACCAGGATTTAGGGCTGTGGTAATTCAAAGATTCGGCGTGTGGCGTATGAAGATAGAACCCAAAATATTACGTGCACCTTTTTCAATTTTATATCGGATGTTATTTCGTAAAGTAAGAAATACTTATGGGATAGAATTACCTTATACAGTCCAACTAGGTCGTAGAGTTGTAGTTGAACATCAAAGTGGTATCGTGATTCACGGTAATGCTATCATTGGTGATGATTGTATTATTCGCCAAGGTGTTACAATCGGCAATCGTCATCTTGATAGACCTTTAGAAGCACCTAAATTGCACAATAAGGTTAATGTCGGTGCTGGAGCCAAGATATTCGGTAATATAGAAATTGGTAATCGAGTTAATATAGGTGCTAATGCCGTTGTACTAAAAGATATTCCTGATGGAAAAACTGTTGTAGGTATACCCGCCAAAATAATTGACAATTAACAATTGAAGAGTTTTATTTATATCATGTCAATTAGATATTTCATCGAAATATATAATTGACATTAATTTAATCCCCCAAAATTGGAGGACTAATATCAAAATTAGCTATCAAAAAAACTTTCTTGTTGTTTAGGTGCTTTTTGTAAAAACTTTTGATAAACTAAATCACGGAAAATCTCTAGATTTTTTTGCCAGCTACTTAGTTGTTTAATTAAATCATTTGCTCTAGCTTCTGGTGTGTCATTAATTAGCCCATAATTGAAATTACCAGCAAATAAAACAGCGGAAATAGAAGGGTTATTTGGTTGTTGTAATTTAGCTGGATTAATATTGACTCCCAAACGACATTCTTCTAATTCATAAGATAAACTCAAAGATGCTTGTACAGAATTATCGCCAAAATTACGCCATGAACCTTCATTAAAAAATGTACTATGAATAAATTCTTTGCCTCCTTCTTCTTCTGTAAAAGGAACAATGATTTTAGGAGAAATACTTAAGCCTTGGTATTCCGCATTGCTCATTTTCTCTACATATTTCTGAGCAACTTTGGTAAACTCTAATTTATCTAGATCTTTACCGTTTAAGGGTTCTCTAAAATTTAAAGCATTTCCTTGAGCAATAATTTCCACACTATTTTTAAAGATAACTTGAGAACCACGTGGATTTATGATGGGTTGTTTGGCTAATTCCCAAGTATTGGGCACAATTCCACTCATGGTTAAAAACTCATAACTTAATAATGTGGGATTAAAGTTTTTAATGACTAAGGAAATAGTTAAATCTTCTATATCTTGTAATTTAGGTGTATTAGTAGATGGGTTTGTTAACGGAGATGCTGACTGCATATAAATTAAATAGTTTGATTATTATTACCTCCTCAGGTTAACTTAAATTTTATTTATGATGCAATTATTCTTAATTCTACTTTAGGAATAATTCAGATAATTGTGCATAAGTCAATAGATAGTTGAGAGGCAAGCTTTAATTATTGTTTATCTTTATTGGATTTAAGTTGTTCTCTTTCCCAAGATAAATTTTGTTCTTGTTCTTCTAATTCTTCTCTTCTGGTTTCAATTTCTAGACGCATTCTAGTTAGTTCTTGACTTTGAGCAGTTAATTCTTGTCGCCATTTTTATAATCTAGCTTGTTCTTCTGGAATATTTATATTAATATTGCTTTCTCCTTCCACTAGATATAATTTAATTAAATTGAGAATCCAATCTTTAGCATTTTGGTAGTGAATAAGTTTATTATTTTCATCTAATTCTACCAATAAAAAAATACCTTCAGTAAATTTATTTTGTTGTTTAACTGATAAATAATTTTCATGACAAAAAGTCCATTGTAATTTAGACTCTTCTACAGCCATAAGATGTAGCTGTAATTCATCTGATTTGGTATTTTTGATAACTTGGGCTAAATACAACATTTTTTATTAGATAAAGTTTGAAAAGTTGAATAAGAAAAGAAAATATAGCTCAAATCAAAATTTCAAAGAACAATAATTGCTACGACTAGATTTCGATCTTTCAAGTATTGTTAAATTATGGATGAATAACTATACTATTAATCTCTTTTATACTCAATTATTTAATTAGATATAAAGACAACTAGTTTTGAGTAATTGTCTTTATATTTTAAGATTAGAAGTCTTCTAATATACCAAATTCGATCGCATTTAAAGCCTTTAAAAGACAAACAAATATATCGCTGGTATTTTAGTGATTCATATATCGCTTATTGGAGTAATTGAAGACGAGTTTGTAATATCTGTTCTTGTATTTTACTCTCATTTAAAGAATTACGAGTATCATCAATAACTGATGCTGGTGCTTTGTTCACAAAATTAGAATTATTTAAACGTCCTTCTAAAGATTTTATCTCTGACTGAATTTTCGTTAATTTTTTCTCTAATTTTGCTTTGAGTTGATCCAGCTCAATGATACCTCCTAAAGGTATTAAGATTTCTATCTCTCCCACTACAGATGCGATCGCTTGAGTGACTTGTTCGTTTAAACTATTAGTAATGGTGAGATTTTCAACCTTAGCTAATTCTTGAATATAAACTTGAGTTTGCTCAATAAGCTTTCTTTGCTCCTCATTTTCTGATAATAAAATCGCATTTACTTTAATACCAGGTTTAATTTCTGCTTCTGCTCGCAAATTACGAATTGCCCGAATGGTTTCAAATAAAAGATTGAAACTTGTTTCTAAACTTTCGTCAACTAAACTAATAACAGGAGTTACAGTCACTGTGGGTTGTGAAGATTGTAAATCTACTTGGATTAAAGTATCTGTCTGATTAGATGAAGAAGCAAATAATTTATCTTTAATTTTAATTACTTTTGCCCATGTTTGCTTTCTTTTATGAGCAAAAACGAGATTTTGATAACCATACCAAAGAGAATAAATCAAACCAACTAATCGTAACACAGGTGATAGTAAAGGAAATTGATGGATAGCACTGAATAAAGATGTGATTACTTCTAGAACAAAGAAACCTAAGAAAATAATTGTGATCAGAATTAAAGGTTGTTGATATTTTTTGATGACATCACGAATAAATTCAGGTAATGTATCGACTAAATCCCCAACTTGATGACCTAGTTTAACAATCGTACCTGCTTCTGTGCGATCGATACTAATTAATTGAGGTTTATCTTCTGCTACTACTGTTTCTTGAGGATTAAATTCGATTAATTCATCTACTTCAGGGAAGCTTTGTAAAGCAAGACTATCCCCTTGATTTTGAGTCAAAGTATGCCAAATTTCTTCGGTGATATGGGGCATAAAAGGATGTAACAATTTTAAGATACCTTCTAAAACATAACCTAGAGTTTGTTGTGCTGACAGTCGTGAATTAGAAGATTCATCTTGACGTAAACGAGTTTTAACTAATTCAATATAAGAATCACAAAAATCTCCCCAAATAAATTCATAAATTCCTTTAGCTGCTTCTCCCAAACCATAATTAGCTAAATAGTTATCTGTTTGCTCTACTACTTGATAAAATCGAGATAGAATCCAGCGATCGCTTAATTCTAATCCTTGTAAATTAGGATAGCCTAACTGTGCAGGTGTTTTTTCGTCTAAATTCATTAAGACAAATCGAGCGGCATTCCATAACTTATTAGCAAAATTACGGGAAGCCTCAACAGAATCGGATAAAGGTGTGGTGAGTTTCTCTGTTAATTGTTTTTTATTTTTTAAGCCACATTTACTTAAAAATTCGTGAGTAGGATTCGCTTCTAAATCAGGATTTAAAATGACCTCGTATAATGCTCGATTAATTTGTAAACTAATATCTTGTCCTGCCCCTGCCACATCACGAATCAAAGTATATCTCACCGCATCAGTACCATACTTATCACATAATAATAAAGGATCGATACCATTGTTAGAAGATTTGGACATTTTTTTGCCATTCTCATCCCTAACCAAGCCATGAATATAAACATCCTTAAAAGGCATTTTACCTGTGAAATGTTGAGACATCATCGTCATTCTGGCTACCCAAAAGAAGATAATATCAAAACCTGTCACCATTGTGGAATTAGGATAATAAGTGGCTAAATCATCGGTTTCCTGTGGCCAACCCATGGTGGAAAATGGCCATAAACCAGAAGAAAACCAAGTATCTAAAACATCTCCATCTTGAACGAGGATAACATCTTCACCATATTTTGCGATCGCTTTTTCTTTTGCTTCTTTTTCATCAAGAGCAACCATAAAGGGAGTATCATCGGTAACTTCTCCATTAGTTTCACTAACTACATACCAAGCAGGAATTTGATGCCCCCACCACAACTGTCGAGAAACACACCAATCTTCTAATTTTATCAACCAGTCACGATATACTTTACGCCATCTTTCGGGTACATAATGGGGAGAATTCTGTTCGTCTAATTGAGTTAAGGCAGCTTGGGATAAAGGCTTGATTTTCACAAACCATTGAGTCGAGAGTAAAGGTTCAACAGGTACTTTTCCTCGATCGCTATAAGGTACACTATGGCTATATTTTTCTACTTTTGTTAATAAACCTTCTTCTTCCAAAGTAGTCACAATATTTTTACGAGCAACAAATCTATCTTGCCCCACAAAATCACCTCCATTCTCATTGATAGAACCATCTTTATTTAAGATATTAATCTGAGGTAAATGGTGACGTTTCCCCATGGCAAAATCGTTAGGATCATGAGCAGGAGTGACTTTTACACATCCAGTCCCAAAACTAGGATCAACAAATTCATCGGCAATAATCGGAATTTCTCTGGAAATAAGAGGCAACATCACAGTCTTACCAATTAAATCTTGATAACGTTCATCATTGGGATTAACTGCGACTGCCGTATCTCCTAACATTGTCTCAGGGCGAGTCGTTGCAACTTCCACATAGCCATCTCCTTCACTTAAATGATAACGAAAATGCCATAGATAACCATCAACTTCTTGATTTTCTACCTCTAAATCTGATACCGCTGATTGAGATTCGGGACACCAATTCACCATGTAATTACCACGATAAATCAAGCCTTCTTCATATAATTTAATAAAAGCAGTTTTGACAGCAACAGATAATTTTTCATCAAGAGTAAACCTTTCTCTACTCCAATCAGCAGACAAACCTAATCTTTTTAATTGATTGACAATATCTCCCCCAGATTCCTTTCGCCATTGCCATGCCCTTTCTAAAAACTTCTCTCTACCTAAGTTGTAACGAGTTTTTCCTTCGGCTTTGAGTTGTTTTTCAATGATGGTTTGTACGGCAATACTAGCATGGTCTGTTCCTGGTAAACACAGAGTATTCTTACCTTTCATACGATGGTAACGAATTAAAGTATCAATTAAAGCTTGTTCAAAAGCATGACCCATATGTAGTTTACCAGTTACATTAGGAGGGGGAATCACAATAGCATAAGGTTCACCTTCTTTGTGAGGATTGGCTTCAAATATGTCCTTGGTGTACCAAAACTCTTGCCACTTAGCTTCTGTGGTTTGTGGATTGTATTGAGGAGGTAAGATAGTTTCAGGTTTACTCATGTCTATTTATAATTTTCTCTCTAATCTAAATAATTTTCATAAAAGGTCACTTTAAGATTTTGCCACAGATTAGAAGGTTGTCGATCGTTACATTACATTTTTGCAACCTTATCAAAGAAATATGGTTTAAAACACTTCTGGTGTGAATTAATTTGATTCAGTAAAACTATCAGTTTTAAGCTCTAAGCTTTAGGCTCCAAGCTCTAAGAGGACGAAAACACAATATCTGATATTTTTCAAATAACATCTAAAGGTGAGATGGGTTCAAAACTTCTGCTAACTAAAGTAATAAATAATAAGTGACAATTAATCAGCTACTCCCTTCCCACCAAAAGATTGCACAATCGAAAAGCCATCAAGATAGAGAAACATTCAGCAAAAAAGTTACTCAATTATAGAGGGAAAAGAGAGTAAGCCATGTTCGTTTCCATAACAATAGTTTTCAATTAGAGTATAAACTCATTTTTTTACTTAAACCTTGTTGAAAATGTCTGCCCATGAATTTTTTTTCTTTTGATGAGTTGTTTTGATAGCTTTATTTCTAATTTTCAAAATGTTCACGCATGAACATTTTCTGCTCTCTAATCCTGTCTAATTTAACCTTATTCCATTCCTTAACTAGCTTTTGAGATACTACAACAAAAATGATTGCTCCAAAATAAAATTAATTTAAGATACCTTTAAAGCCTCAATAAGCTCTTAATATGAGCCTTCAAAATGTTCATATGCGAACATTTTCTGTGAGTGAAATAAACAGAATAATCACCGCAGTTTTTTGCTAAATAGAAAAAAAGTCTAAAGTCTATTGAAAATCTATTATTTTAACTAAATTACTAATCAAAAAATTCCAATTTTCAAAATGAATCTAATTTAAATAATTTATTACAATTATTAATTATTGATTACCCTACTTCTTATAAATAAGCGATTCTAATAAAAGGGAATTAAATGTTTATTAATATTAAAAACATGAATTTTTGTAAAGTGAATAAATGTAACTAAAGTCAAGCAACAAAAGAAGAAAATAGGAAACTAGAAAAAGCTATATATATCGAAGAGAATATTAGGAGAAAAGTTTATATGAAATTAGCTTACTGGATGTATGCAGGACCAGCCCATATTGGCACCCTAAGAGTAGCAAGTTCTTTTAAGAATGTTCATGCAATTATGCATGCACCTTTAGGAGACGATTATTTTAATGTTATGCGATCGATGTTAGAAAGAGAAAAAGAATTTACCCCTGTTACAACTAGTGTAGTCGATCGCAAAGTATTAGCCAGAGGTTCACAAGAGAAAGTAATTGATAATATTGTTCGTAAAGATGGTGAAGAACACCCTGATTTAATTGTTTTAACTCCTACTTGTACATCCAGCATTCTCCAAGAAGATTTAGAAAATTTTGTTAGCCGGGCGCAACTAAACGCTCAAGGTGATGTTTTACTCGCTGATGTTAACCATTACCGTGTCAACGAATTACAAGCCGCTGACAGAACATTACAACAGATAGTACAATTTTACCTCAGAAAAGCCAAGAAAAATGGTGAAGTTCTTCAAGAAAAGACAGCGAAACCTTCGGTAAATATCATCGGTATTTCCACTCTAGGATTCCATAACAATCATGACTGCACCGAGTTAAAACGTTTAATGGCTGACTTAGGCATTGAAGTTAATATGGTGTTACCTGATGCGGCCTCAGTACACGATTTGAAAAAATTACCTCAAGCATGGTTTAACCTCGTACCTTATCGTGAATTAGGTATGATGAGCGCACAATATTTAGAAGAAGAGTGGGGAGTACCTTGTGTTGATATCACTCCCATGGGAGTGGTAGAAACTGCCCGTTGTGTTCGTAAAATTCAAGAAGTGATTAATGCTCAGGGTGCAGATGTTGATTATGAAGATTTTATCAAAAATCAGACTCTCCATGTGTCTCAAGCAGCATGGTTTTCTCGTTCGATTGACTGCCAAAATTTAACAGGTAAGAAAGCGGTTGTTTTTGGAGACAATACTCATGCGGCGGCGATGACCAAAATTTTAGCTCGTGAGATGGGAATTCATGTAGTTCTCGCAGGTACTTTCTGTAAGTACGATGGAGATTGGTTTAGAAAAGAAGTGTCCGAATATTGTGACGATGTTTTAATTAGTGAAGATCATGCTGAAATTGCTGATGCGATCGCAAAATTGGAACCAGCGGCTATTTTTGGTACACAAATGGAACGTCATGTTGGTAAACGATTAGATATACCTTGTGGTGTCATTTCTGCTCCTATTCACATTCAAAACTTCCCTATTGGCTACAAACCATTTTTAGGTTATGAAGGAACGAACCAACTAGCAGATTTAGTTTATAATTCCTTTACTCTGGGTATGGAAGACCATTTACTAGAAATATTTGGTGGACACGATACCAAAGAAGTCATTACCAAAGGAGTTTCTGCTGGTTCTGATTTAAATTGGGACAAAGAAGCAGGTGCTGAATTACAAAAAATACCTGGTTTTGTCAGAGGTAAAGTAAAACGTAATACTGAGAAATTTGCTCGCGAAAGAGGTTTTAATGAAATTACTTTAGAAGTTATGTATGCGGCAAAAGAAAGCGTAGGAGCATAGTTTAAGAATTGAGAATTAAAGATTAACTTCAAGAAAGTTAATTTGTTTGTAGGGTGGGAGATGCAATTACTTGTGAATAAAGATTCTAGAGTTTTTTAGCATTGCCCACCATTTTATTTATAAAATTGCTTAATTTAAAGTTTTCATCGGCACTTCTGCATTTAGCCATTTGAGAAAACTTTCATTTACCGATTCAACTGAGATTTCTGCAACACAATTGGTATAGTCAATTTGTTCATTTATTACCTGTTCAATCTCTTGTCTATAATTTTGCTGGGTTTTTATTATTAGTACCACTTCTGCTTCTTCTTGAATTTCTCCTTCCCATCGATAGGCACAAGTTATAGGAAACCAATTAGTACAAAGAGCTAATTTTTGTTCAAGTAATTGATGACTTATTTGATGGGCTTCTTGTGCAGTATTTAATGTAACGTAAAAAATTTGCATCAGCTTTACCTTATCTAGAAGTGAATAATGACAAAGACAAACATGTATTTACTGCTAGTTTACAACAAATAAATTTATGAACAGGTACACATTCACAAGAATAAAAAGAACTATTTTCATGATTTGGAATGCATTAGTTATTATTTCTCTTTTCTACCAATGAAATGCGATCGAACCATAATTTGATAAAATCTCAAAGGTAAGAATTGGACATTGTAGTAAAAATGAGAAAGAGAGTAGGAGTTATTGGCGGTGGTCAATTAGCATGGATGATGGCACAAGTCGCACCAGCGGAAAATATAGATTTGTGGGTGCAAACTCCTAGTGAAAAAGACTCCGCAGTAAGTTTGGCAACAGGGGTTATTTATGGAGAAGTGGCTTCGGTTTCGGCTACTGCCCAATTAGCTCAAAATTGTGACGTGATAACTTTTGAGAATGAATTTGTCGATTTACCCCAATTGCAAAAATTAGTAGATGAAGGAGTTTGTTTTTATCCTCGTTTGTCTAGTTTATCTCCTCTACTTGATAAATATGAGCAACGTTGTTTTTTTCAGCAACAAGGTTTACCTGTACCTCAGTTTTCTGCCTATAATCACGATGATGATTTTAATGAATTTTCTTTTCCTTTGGTTCTCAAAGCCCGTCGTCACGGATATGATGGACAGGGTACAGTGATTGTTAAATCAGCAATTGAATTAAAGGATATTTTAGTTAAGTTTCAAGATATACCTTTACTCATTGAAGAATTTGTTCCTTTTGCAAAAGAGTTAGCAGTAGTTGTTGCTCGTAGTATTAATGGAGAGATTAAAATTTACCCGACGGTGGAAACTTATCAACACAATCAAGTTTGTCGTTGGGTAATTGCTCCTACACAGTTAAATGAAATACAAGTTACTGAGATAAATGCGATCGCAACTCAACTAGTGGAAGCCTTAGATTATATTGGAGTGTTAGGCGTTGAGTTATTTTTGACTAAAGAAGGAAAAGTTTTAATTAATGAAATTGCCCCTCGCACTCATAATTCTGGTCATTATACTCTTGATGCTTGTGACACTTCTCAATTTGCGATGCAGTTACAAGCAATTACGGGTAAAAAATTAGGTGGCGTTGATTTCAAATCTAATGGTGCAGTAATGGTTAATCTTTTGGGTTATGAATCTTCTTCTCAGGATTATTTATCAAAAAGAAAAGCGATCGAAAATTTAGGAGTATATGTACATTGGTATAGTAAGACAGAATCTCGTGTGGGTAGAAAACTTGGTCATGCTACAGCTTTATTAAATTCAACATCACCAAAAGATTTAGCAGAAGAAGGAAAACAAATGATCGATCGCATAGAATCGATTTGGTATAGTCAACAGTAATGTTCTTCTTAGTCAATGATTTTTCTGAAAGACTCTCAACTCCAGTTGACTGTCATCTGAAAATCAAGAGGATATCAACTTATTGTCACAAAGTTGTCTTAAATAAGTCTAAAACCTTTCGCCATGAATCTTCTGCTGATACTTGATTATAACTCCCACGACGATCGCAAAAAAAGCCATGTCCCGCATTGGCATAACGAAAAACTTGGTGATCAATATCATATTTCTTGAGTTGAGTTTCAATTTCTTTGACTTGTTCATCAGGAATACTGGCATCTTCTAACCCAAAGAAACAATTTATTTTACCTTTAATATCTTTGGTAAAATCGATCGTCGCTAATCCTTCTTCTCCGGGATACCAATTGGCAATTCCTGCCCCATAAAAAGATGCTGTGGTTTTAATATCGGCTAAAGTTGCAGTTAAATAAGTTACATGACCACCAAAACAAAAACCAATAGCACCAACTCCCGTTTTTTTTACTTGAGGCAATTGATAGAGATAATTAATGGTAGCTTGGATGTCGCTGAGTAGTTCAGGTGCTTTTGTTTGATTTTTATAAACTCGACCTATTTTGATATCTTCAGGGGTATATCCTACGGTAAAATTTGGTGCTTGTCGTTGATAAATAGCAGGTGCGATCGCAATATATCCTTATTGAGCAAAACGACGGGTAACATCTTGAATATGTTCATTTACTCCAAAAATTTCTTGTACCACAATAATAGCGGGTAATACTTCTGTTGTTTGTGGTTCAGCTAAATAAGCCGCAATTAATAAATCTTGATTGGGAATTTGAACAGTCTTAGTATTAATATCCATATTTGAAATCACAACTTTAAAAAGTAAATTATTAACTAAATCAAATTATAGTTAATTGGAGTTACCCATAAGAAAAATTTCGTAGCATTCTCACGCTTCATAAAACACCTCAAAGGTTAAAAATTCATCATCGTTGTACTCGATTAAGCCTAATATCGATCAAGTTTTGTAAAGTATATTCATTCAATTAAAAACTAAACAACAATGAGAGAGAATCAGTTATATGGATATGATTTTTGCAGTCTTTAATCTAATCAATAAAAGGAAAAAAAGCTTTCGTGTAAGATTCTATTAAGTGCTTCATCAGTAGATATGAAATCAAACCAAAACTTTAATTTCAATTGTCCTTTACCTCTAGATAAATATCCTCGCATTTTACTTGCTCATGGTGGCGGTGGTAAATTGATGCGTCAATTAATTGACAGGATGTTTTTACCTACTTTCTCCCCTGTCAATCAAATAGAACATGATTCTACTATTTTAAATTTAAACCATAACAAAATAGCTTTTACCGCAGATTCTTATGTGGTAAATCCCCTCTTTTTCCCAGGAGGAAACATTGGCTCAATGGCAGTTTATGGTACAGTCAATGACTTAGCGATGTCTGGGGCGACACCATTATATTTAAGTCTTAGTTTTATCTTAGAAGAAGGTTTAGAAATAGCGACTTTATGGGAAATCATTAAATCAATAAAAGAAGCTTCAGAGGTTAGTCAGGTAAAGATTGTTACTGGTGACACTAAAGTTGTGGAAAAAGGTAAAGGAGACGGTATTTTTATCAACACAAGTGGCGTAGGAGTTATTCATCATAATTTAGAAATAAACTCTTATGCGATCGAAGATAAGGATGCGATTATTATTAGTGGTGATATAGGTAGACATGGTATCGCTATCATGGCTCAAAGAGAAGGTTTAGAGTTTGAAACCACCATTGAAAGTGATTGTGCTTCTCTTGCCCAACCTGTCTTAGATTTGTTGAACGCAGGAGTGGAAATTCATTGCTTAAGAGATTTGACAAGGGGTGGTTTAGCTAGTGCCTTGAATGAAATTGCTTTATCCGCTAATCTAGAAATGACGATCGAACAAAAGTTAATTACGATTCCCGAACAAGTAAAAGGGGCTTGTGAAATTTTAGGTTTTGATCCTCTTTATATTGCTAATGAAGGAAGATTTGTCACTTTTATCCCCCAAAAAGATATTGCTAAAACTTTATCAATTTTAAAAACTTATCATCAAGATGCTAGTGTAATTGGTTCTGTCAAAAAATCTTCCCAAGGCTTAGTAATAATGAAAAGCAGTATTGGAGGAAGTAGAATTGTGGATATGTTAAGTGGAGAACAACTACCTCGTATTTGTTAATCAAACTGAATTTTTTTGATATTTGGATATTGACTTGCAAAAGCGATTTGTCCTAAAGCTAAACCACCATCATTAATAGGTATTTTTTGTGACCAGTAAGGTTGCAAATTAGTTTTTTTGAGAGTAGTAATAGTATTTTCTAGTAAATATTTATTTTGCCAACAACCTCCAGCTAAAACAATATTTTTAATCGGTAGACTTGTAGCAACTGTGACAGCTATCTTGACTAAAGTTTGATGGAATTTAGCAGAAATTAAAGCTAGTGATTTATGATTACCATAGTCCTCAATAATCTTTTTAATCATGGGTTTCCAATCGATATAAGAACAGCAATCATCTTTATATTGCCAATACCAAGGGTAAGTTTGTGTTGTTGACAAATCATTAATGACAAATTCTAATTTCATCGCCCCTTCTCCTTCATAAGTAACTCGTTCAACAATTTCTAAAAGAGCGGAAATTCCATCAAATAAACGTCCGACACTAGAAGTTAAAGGACTATTGATTTTTTGTTGATACATCTTCATTAATATCTTTAATTCTTGGGTAGTAACAAAGGAATTTAAATTTAATTTATCAGGAATACTTTTTAGGTTATTAAAAGTTTGAATTAATAAAGATAAAGCAATTCTTTTGGGTTCAATAATGGCTTTATTTGCACCTAATAAATAGAAAGGTAAAAAGCTGGCAATTCGCTGAATTTTATCTTTAGTTATATAAAAAAACTCTCCTCCCCAGATAGTGTTATCTAATCCGTAACCTGTGCCATCCCATGCAATACCTAATAAGGGATATGTCATATTATGTTCGGCAATAGTACTGAAAATATTGGCTATATGATGTTGTACTGTAATAATGGGAAGCGATCGACTATTTTCATTACTTAACTCTTGAGCATATTGACTGGAATAGTAGGCAGAGCGAAGGGTTTATGAGGACGATTTTTGCGACAACGTAATTTTTTAACAGCAGAGGAATGAGACGCATCAACTATTAAATGAAAACCACCTAAACCTTTAATAGCCAAAATATTTCCTTCTCTAATTAAGGCTACTGTTTTTTGTATTGCTCGATCGAATTTTGCTAAACAATTACCCTTTTTATCCCATAATTCTAGGTGAGAACCACATTTTTGACAGGCATTTGGTTGGGCATGAAAACGACGATTTGTAGGGTTAGGAATGAGGATAAAATAACTTGGATAACTTATGCTTCTAAAAAATCTGTTTTCAAAGTGTTAAAAGACAAACTTGACTATTTTATTAAATCCTCATTCCTTATCATATTCTTGCTGACATTGTGAACACATCGTAAATTCGTTCATAGTTGTCATGATGCGATCGTAAGGTAATGCTTTAATAATAGAATAACGAGGACCGCAATTAGTACAGTTAATAAAAGGATAGCGATAACGTCTATTGTTCTGATTAAAAAGTTCTTTTAAACATTCATTACAAGTCGCTAAATCCGTAGGAATAATGGCAGTTTTATTCTGATTATTATCCTCTGATTTTTTTATCTCAAACTTTTGGTAGCCTCTATAATCTAACTGTTGAATTTCTAAACTATCAAGCTGTGCTGGTGTCGGTTTTTCTTGCTTAATTTTGTTAGTAAAAGACTTTAATATTTTAGGATGACATTCTACTTGAATGGTAACTCCTTGGGCTGAATTTTTAATCCAACCTTTAAGATTTAATTGTTGGGCAATTTTATAAATAAATGGTCTAAAACCAATACCTTGAACGATTCCTTTTATCTTAATTTCATATCTATTTTTGGACATTAAAATTAATTAGTAAAAAATTATAATTGTTGGTTTTTGAATGCAAGTAAATTTGTCATCTATTTTATTTATCGATTAATACTTGTTGATGTAATTGACTGACGATATACTCATACCAATTTTCCATTCCCTCACCAGTACGAGCAGAAACCATCAAAATTTTACATTGAGGTGCGATCGCTTTAATATTAGTTAGGGCTAATTCTTGATTGAATTCCACTGCTTCGGCAATATCCATTTTATTGATAATAACAACATCAGCAGTCTTAAAAACTGTAGGATACTTTAACGGCTTGTCTTCTCCTTCTGTTACCGATAACATCGCAATTCTTTTGTGTTCACCTAAATCATAAGCAGCGGGACAAACTAAATTACCAACATTTTCAATAATCAATAATCGACATTGATCCAGATTAATTTTTTGGAGAGCTTTATTGATCATCTCTGCTTCCAAATGACAAACATCACCCGTCATAATTTGAACAACTTGTGCATCACTTTTTTGTAATCTTTTAGCATCATTATCCGTGGCTAAATCTCCCACAATTACAGCACTTTTATAGATCTTTTTTAAATCAGTCAAGGTTTTTTCAATAAAAGCAGTTTTACCTGAACCAGGAGAAGATAAGACATTAAAAGCATAAGTCTTTTTAGCTTTTAATAAATCTCGATTATGACTAGCTAAATGATTATTTTTTGCCAAGATTGACTGATGAATATTGATTATTTTTGAGTCATGATTATGAGCATATTTATCTTCTTTAATTATTATGTTTTTAGAAGTAGTAGAACATCCACAATTTGTACACATATTTTATTAGATGATTTTGATTTTAACGGTTTCAAAAGCCTACAAAATCTTTTTATTCGTAACTCTTGTTTGAGATATTGGATGGATGGTAAAAAAGAGGATAA
>JAALKG010000050.1 GCA_011088145.1 Cyanobacteria bacterium MH1_Bin12
CGTGATTCATCCCATGGGCATAGCCGTGGGTCTTCTCAAGGAACACAGATAAATACGACATTCTTTGGCCTTAGGATTAGCTTCACAGTAAGCCTCGAAAGAACTTTTGCTCTGTTTTTCTTTTGCCGTACGCTTATCTGATGCGGAAGCTTGAAGTTCTTCTACCACATCCCATGCCGCCGCACATTCTGGGGAAGTTGCTCCTTTTTGTGCACAGATATTACGTGCTTCTTCTCTTGCTACGTCTAATTTATCTTCGATATTTATTTTCTTTCATTAATGTAACGGCTTCCGCAATAGTTGCTGAACCACGAATAGTAATGACTTGTTTGGTCATAATATCTTCTGCTTTAATCATTGTCTTATCTCCTGATAAATATTGAATAAATTATTATTGGTTAAATGTTGAGATACAAGCCTCTACTGGCTGAGAAAAAACGAAAGTTATCTTTCTGTCTGGTAGTCATTACTTGAGCATTGTATATTTTCCTGTGGTTAATTCTCAGCAAAAATGAGAAATCGCATATTATATGTTTGCGAATTCTTTAATTAGAGACATATTTATCTAATGTTTGACAATATACTTCATAAGTCATTTTTCCGACCAAATGCTCAACCATCTCACCATCTTTAAAAATTAGAACAGCAGGAATGCTACGAATTTTAAATTTTTTGGCATTTTCTTTGTTTTTATCCAAATCAATTTTGAAAACTCCGGCTCGATCACTGTATTCTTCAGCTAATTGGTCAATAAGAGGACTGATAATACGACACGGGCCACACCAAGTGGCTGTGTAATCAACAACCGTTACTCCTGTTTTAGTCAAAAATTCATTTAAGTCATTGTCTTGAATATAAGATGCAGTCATATTTTTTTCCTAATTGTAAATGAAGAATATAAAAAATTGGTTAATATAATTCGTCTTCTTGATGAGTGATGATTATGCAATCAGATGTGGGGTAAGCCACACAAGTAAGTATAAATCCCGCTTCAATCTGTTCATCTTCCAAGAAGGCTTGCTCTGATTGATCGACTGTTCCTTGAATAATTTTGCCAGCACAACTCGAACAAGAACCTGAACGACAAGATATGGGAATATCGATGTCATTTTCTTCAGCTACATCGAAAATATATTGGTCATCGGCTACTTGTATTGTATGCTCTCCATCTGGAGTTTTAAGGGTAATTTGGTAACTTGGCATTTGTTTATCTTTTCAAAAATTTAAAAAATGAGTAAACTATTTGTTGTGTTTTTCCTGAAAAATTAAGAACTATTCTTAATTTTCATCTCCTGTTAGACTGTTAGGGTACAGTAAATTTATTTTTACGGTTAGTTATGACTGCCGAGAAAGTTAGCGACTTCGTTATTTGGGAGAGACTAGAACAAGGAAGAAAAGCTAAAGCAGCCAGAGGTGGCTATGCTGGTTATGGTTCTCCTTCTTTCGGTCAAATGTCCGTTGAAGGTGAGTTGGTAACAAACCCACAAGAACAAAACATTATCGAACTTATTCGCCGTCATCATAAGTCAGGAAAATCATTACAGAAAATAGCTAATTGGCTAAATCAGCATGGTTATAAAACCAAGCGTGGCTCGCAATGGAAGCGGATATCTGTCAAGCGGGTATTAGACCGACTTTATGGTAAAACTCCCAGAATATCTGGGGCAACAACCAAAAAAATCTAGTATCGCTTTACAAAAATCACTTTTTCAGGTGAGCAAAACTAGAGTATTTGTTGAACCTTTTAGGGATTAGATTCTCTTATAATCAAGTGTTTTAAACGATTTTATTGTTACATTTGTCTATAATATACCTTTCTTTGATTAATGTCTAGTATTTATAAAATTTATATCGTTTTATTTGTAACATCCCTTTAGTTGAAAAAATGTCATCTCCAGATTTGTCCTTAGAAAAACCAATTTTAGAGGAAGCCATTGATTATAATCCTCTGATCGTAAATATCGATATTTCATTGACAGAAACTCTTATTTTGATGAGTCAAGTTCAGAGTTCTAGTTGTTTGTTGCCCAGCTGTAATAATTCCCTCGGAGAATATCTTCCTCACAAAATTCGTTCTAATTGTGTGTTAGTCATAAAGGACAATAAATTAGAGGGAATTTTTACAGAGCGAGATCTTGTCAGATTGATTGCTTCTAGACAAAAATTAGAGGGGGTAAGTATTGATGATGTGATGACGAAAAATGTTGTCACCATGAAGAAAGAGAATTTTCAGGATATTTTTGCGGCGTTGTTTCTTTTCCGTCGTTATAAGATTCGTCATTTGCCAATTGTCGATGAACAAGATAATTTAATTGGAGTCGTTTCCAATGAGAGTTTACGTTCTTGTTTACGACCAACAAATTTGCTTAAATTACGAAGAGTCTCGGATGTGATGAGTTCTAATGTGATTACAGCATCTAGTGATGATTCATTAGTATATATCGCTCGATTAATGGCTCAACATAGAGTTAGTTGTGTGGTAATTATGGAAGATTTGCCCGATGAACTGTCTTTACCAATTGGTATAATTACGGAAAGAGATATTTTACAATTTCAAACATTGGCATTAGATCTATCTCAAATTAATGCGCAAAAGGTAATGAGTACTCCTTTAGTTCTTCTCAATCCTGATGATTCTCTTTGGTATGCGAATAAGCAAATGCAGAAAATGCACTTGCGACGACTGGTCGTATCTTGGAATTGGGGGCTTGGATTAGGTATTATCACTCAAACGAGTTTGTTAAAAATATTAGATCCGATGGAAATGTATATGGTTATTGAAAGTTTGCAAAAGACTGTTCAACAATTAGAGTCGGTAAGTGAGGGTAAGTCGATCGAGACGGCTAAAGTGAAGTTAGAATCTTTAGAAAATAACCTAGAATCTGAATATTCGTTACAACGATCGCAATTAAATTCTCTGATATATAATCTTCAAGATAATCTCAAAAATTTGATTGACAATTCACAAATGACAGTAGAAAAAAGACAAAAGTTACTTTATATAGCGATCGATGATGTAGAAAATTTAAGAAAATTATTGCTGACAGATTTATCATAAATTATATTCAAAATTGTTTATTTTATAGATTTTTTGTAAGTTACAAATATTCAATTATTTTTGCCTACCACTTCTTGTATTTTTAAACTGCTATATAATAATTAGCAAATACTGTGTGAAAGTTAATCAGTTAATAACGATGATTTCTATTCCTCAAAAAAAAGCGTTAAAAAGTAATAATTTAGACAGTGATAAAGTTGTTGAGATTAATAATTTAGATTTTTTTTATGGTAGTGGTAACATGAAAAAACAAACTCTTTTTGAGATTAATTTAATTTTGAAAAAGGGTGAAGTTGTCATGATGAAAGGCCCTTCTGGTTCTGGAAAAACTACATTACTAACTTTAATTGGTGCTTTAAGACGTGCAAATAATGGAAGCTTAAAGGTATTTGATCAAGAATTAGTCAATGGAAATAATAATCTGTTAATTCAAACTAGAAGAAATATTGGTTATATTTTTCAAGGTCACAATTTATTGAACTCTTTAACAGCTAGAAAAAATGTACAAATGTCCATGGAATTGCATCCAGAATATTCTTCTCAAGAAGCCAAAAAGATTTCTGAACAAATGCTCATCGCAGTAGGTTTAGGGGACAGAATGGATTATTATCCTCACAATCTATCGGGAGGAGAAAAACAAAGGGTTGCGATCGCACGAGCATTAGTTTCTCGCCCGAAAATGGTACTAGCGGATGAACCGACAGCGGCTTTGGATAGCAAGTCAGGAAGGGATATAGTCGAAATTATGCAACGATTGGCCAAAGAACAGGGTTGCACTATTCTAATAGTAACCCATGACGATCGCATTCTAGATGTTGCTGAACGTATTATAGAATTAGAGGATGGGAGATTAGTAATTAATAATTAATAATTAATAATTTAAAAATTATTTTAGTATTATTTGTTTGAAACAATCTTAATTTTTTATATTTAATTGTTTGATTATGTGGCGTAAATTTATCAAGGATAAAATGGCTGTTGTGGGTTTATTCACCCTAATTATAATAGTGATTTCGATACTTTTTTTACCATTTATTTACACTAAAGATATTGAATTTATAGACTTTAGTTTGTCTACTTTATCTCCTAGTTGGCAACATCCATTTGGTACAAACGATTTAGGTCAAGATCAATTAGCAAGGGTGTTATTTGGAGGGAGAATTTCTTTGACTGTAGGTATTACTTCCATGATCATAGCTATAAGTATTGGTAGTTTAATTGGTGCGATCGCAGGTTATTATGGAGGTATATTAGATAGTCTTTTAATGCGATTCACGGACATTTGCTTATCCTTGCCACAATTACCTGTTTTGCTATTAATTGTTTATCTGTTTAGAGATTTAGTAAAATCGTTATTAGGAGCATAATTAGGTATTTTTGTTTTAGTTGTACTAATTATTGGTTTACTTAATTGGATGTCAGTTGCCAGATTAGTTAGAGGTGCTTTCTTGCAGTTAAAAGAAAGAGAATTTGTGAGTGCTGTCAAGAGTTTGGGTGCTGGTTCACCACGAATTATCTTATTACATATACTTCCTAATGTTTTTAATGTAATTATTGTTGCAGCTACTTTATCCGTGGGTAATGCCATCATTGTTGAATCAACTTTAAGTTTCCTCGGTTTAGGATTTCCTCCCGACATTCCTACATGGGGCAGAATGTTATATGAAGCCCAAGATTATCTGACTTCTGCACCATATATGGCAATCTTTCCGGGTTTGGCTATTTTCCTCACCGTTTTAAGTATTAATTACATTGGTGATGGTTTGAAAGATTCATTATAGCGTTACTATTGAAATCATGATATTTTCTCGATAGTAGAATTCAGGAGTCAGTAATCAAGAGTCAGTATTTTAAATGGTTATAAAAGTTTGAAATATTTGCCGATTTTCCACAACCTATTTAGTATTGCTATATGATGATTTAAGATTTTTTTACTCATTTAATTTTTTATATTTTACTAGTTAATTAAAGTAGGATTGGCTTACCATAAAATTTAATTGAAAGCTTTAATGCGATCGACTAATATAGACATAACATCAAGGGCAAAATAGGGATTTTGCTGTACTAAAAAGATAAATTGTCTTTGAGATATAATATTTACTGTACAGTCAGTTTTTGCCATAACAGTAGCATTTCTTTTCTCCTTTTGAATCAAAGCCATTTCACCAAAAATTTCACCTGATTTAATAGTATTGATTAATTGCCCATTAAGAAGAACATCTAATTCTCCTTCTATAACTGAATACATAGAATCAGCAATATCTCCTTGTTTGATGATTATGTCTCCTGCTTGAAAAGTCTTTGTATCTTCATTTTCATGAAATAAAAATAATGTTTTCATTTTTAATCTCTTTATTTTTCCTGATCAAATTTGATGTTAGAATAACTTTTCAAGAAAAACAAGCATTACATCATACAAATTTATGAGTATAAAGATTTTTTGAAAATAAGGATAAAAAACTCCAGAAGTTCCTCTGAATAAAAATGTTGTTATATCAAAGATAATATGTAAGAAAGAATTAGGTAATTAACTAATTATTCTTATCTTAAATAGGGCTTAAAATTTCGTCTTGCGAAGGAAATAATTCATAAAGTAAAAAATTGGACAAACTATCAATTGAAATATTTCTCAAGTGTTGAACTTTGAATTTTGATCACTATCATCAAATGAATAGGATTTAGTCTTATTTTGAATTTTCTTTGACAGGAGAGAAAATCAACACATTTTTGCAGATCAGACCTTCTAGGATAAAATTGACTTTTAGAAGTTGTTTGAAAAGTATTAAATATCAGTTTAAATATATCCCCTTAGCCCTTCTTGATAAGCGAGATAGTCATGGCATATCCTAGGAAATTTAGACGGATGGAAAAGCTGTTCAAATAGATTCTCCGTTAATTAAAATTATTATCCCAAAAATGTCAGAAGTCAGAAAAGCTGTTCAAAAACTTTATAACACATATCCTTTCCCTCCAGATCCATTAATGGATGAACCACCTTCAGGTTACAATTGGCGTTGGCATTATCAATCGGCTTATAATTTTTGTACTGGTATTAAACCCAATCAAGATAAAGTGCGTATTTTGGATGCAGGTTGTGGTACAGGTTCGGGTACAGAATATCTGATGTTACATAATCCTCATGCAGAAATTATGGCGATCGATATCAGTGAAAAAGCCCTAGAAACTGCTCAAAAAAGAATTGACAAATCTGGTATTCTCAAAGAGTTTAAAGGTAGTATTACTTTCAAACAAATGCCTTTGGAAACAGCGGTAACTTTAGAAGGTACTTTTGACTTAATTAATTGCGTAGGCGTACTACATCACTTGCCTGATCCTGATGCAGGTATTAAAGCATTAGCTGAAAAACTTGCAGTTGGTGGTATCATGCATATTTTTGTATATGGCGAGTTAGGTAGATGGGAAATACAGTTAATGCAAAATGCGATCGCTATTTTACAAGGTGATAAACGTGGAGATTATGTTGATGGAGTCAAAGTTGGCAGAGATATATTTGCTAGTCTGCCCCCTGAAAATCGTTTAGTCAAACGAGAAAAAGAACGTTGGCAATGGGAAAACAAAAGAGATGAAAGTTTTGCTGATATGTATGTCCATCCTTGTGAGACAGATTATAATCTCAATACTTTATTTGAATTCATCGAGAGTTCTGGTTTAGAATTTATCGGCTTTTCTAATCCTGATATTTGGCAAATAGAAAGACTGCTGAGCAATAATTCTGATTTAATGAGCAGGGCAAAGGAATTAACTGAAAAACAAAGATATCGACTGATTGAACTGTTAGATCCTGAAAATATTACCCATTACGAATTTTTCTTGGCAAAAGCTCCTCTTACTAAGCATACTTGGCAAGATGATAATGTGCTTAAACAAGCAAAACCTGAATTGAATCCTTGTTTATTTGGTTGGCCTAGCAAAAACTTATTAGATTATCAATTTAAACCTGTCGTTATTGACGATGCCGATTTTGTATTTATGGAACATTGTGCTAAAAATACTTCGGGAGAGTTGACGGTGGCTGACATTCTTAATCAAGTTAATTATAGTTTAGACCAAACACGATCGCTGATAGAAAAACAATTGATTATGTTAAATTTGCAAGATTAGCTAGGTAATCAATCGATAATTGATGAATGTGATTAGGACGAATTGGGGTTTAGAAGCCTTATTAGTAAATACTTAGACATTTAATCTTCTTCTCAAAGTCAAATTAATTTATGTACTTTGAGAAGCAAGCAACGTTTCTAGCTCTATAAACAATTGAACAACTGTGCAAAAATAAGCACAGAGTGAATTATTAATTATCTTCAGTTACATTGCCGAACTTAATTTTAAATCAGGATGATCAGCTAAGAGCTGATTAACATTCCATTCATTACGAAAAAGTAACACAGGACGATCGAGAGCATCTTTAACTGTCATAGTATTAAAAACACGTCCGACTTTTTCTAAAGCATCCCAGCCATCGACTACCCAACGGGCAACTTTGTAAGGAATAGGTTCTAAATTAGTCTGAACATTATATTCACTCTGCATTCTAAACTGCACAACTTCAAACTGTAACTGTCCCACGGCGGCTAAAATAGGATCACGAATAAAATCATCCGCTGCATACATTATTTGAATTGCACCCTCTTCCTGCAATTGTCCAATACCTTTTTGAAACTGTTTAAATTTAGATGGGTTAGGATTTTTTAAATAACAAAATAACTCAGGTGAAAATGATGGAATACCTTCATATTCTAATTTTTGTCCCAGATAAATAGTATCTCCAATGGCAAATACTCCCGGATTATTTAAACCAATAACATCGCCGGGATAAGCTTCTTCAATCGACTCTCTCCCTTGAGCAAATAATTTTTGTGGGTGAGAAAGACGTACTGTTTTTCCTGAACGTGCATGATTTACCGTCATGTCTTTTTCAAATTTTCCCGTACATACTCGAATAAATGCCACTCTATCTCGGTGTTTAGGATCCATATTTGCCTGTAATTTGAAGACAAAACCACTAAAATCAGGATGAGTAGGTTCTAAATTGCCAATATCTGATTTTCTCGGTGTTGGTTTTAAGGCATAGTCAAGGAAAGATTCCAGAAATAAACGTACTCCAAAATTCGTCATCGCACTACCAAAGAAAACTGGAGTCATTTCTCCTTTGTGTATTGCTTCTAAATCGAATTGTTCCCCAATTTCAGATAAGATTTCAATTTCTTCAAGAGTTTGTTCGTATAACTCTTGTTCAATATATTTACTAAGACAATCGTCACCAGCAGGTATAATAATTTCAGGTATTTCTTTACTACCGTGGGCAATCTTCTCAAATAAATGATACGCTTTTTTTCGTCGATCGAATACTCCTTTAAAAAAGTCTCCATTACCAATAGGGTAATTAACAGGATAAGTTTTTAAACCAAGTTCTTGTTCAATTTCATCAAGTAACTCTAACGCTTCTCTACCAGGACGATCCATTTTATTAACAAACGTAAAGATTGGCAACTTGCGTAACTTACATACTTCAAATAATTTACGAGTTTGTGGCTCTAAACCTTTAGCCGCATCAATTAACATTACCGCATTATCTGCGGCGGCTAAGGTGCGATAAGTATCTTCACTAAAATCTTGGTGTCCAGGAGTATCTAGTAAATTAATGTGGTAATCATCATAGGCGAATTGTAAAACGGTGGAAGTAATGGAAATACCTCTTTGTTTCTCTAACTCCATCCAATCAGATGTTACTCGTCGTTGTTCACCTCTGGCTTTAACTGCACCTGCTTGGTGGATTGCACCCCCGTAAAGTAAAAGTTTTTCAGTTAAAGTTGTTTTACCAGCATCAGGGTGAGAAATAATGGCAAAATTGCGACGTTTATTAACGGCTTTTAATAATTCTTGTTCAATAATTGCGGACATTTTTTGAGATGATTATTTTGAGAGAATAATGTTTAATTTTGTGGGGGAATTATTGTCAATTTATCGCTATCTAGATCTTTACCAGATAAATAATTGAAGATTTTAGGTAACAAGAAAAAGACAATAGATAATGATCAAGAAAAGAATAAACCTTATAATTCCAAAAGGTATGTGATATTTCCTTTCTTCAATTGAGAATATTTATGTCCAATTCATGGTGAAAAGTAAAGATAAAATTTTTTTGTGGATGACAACATCTTATCATATCAAACTAAAACATTTGAGAGCAAAAAGCTTCACAACCTCGTGGGAATTGAAAGTTAAGTTGAATACTTTATATTTAATTTATCGATAAAAATTATTTGTCACTGTAGTCCTTTTTTCCTCTAAATTCATCAAAACTCTATTGTAATATTTGTAATTTTGTTTTGATTAAGAGTAGTTAAAATTAACTAAAGAAATATCATTTTTTCGATCGCACCATCTAAAATAATGTAACGACAGTTCTATAATGGGAGACAATTTTAACAAATAAAACTAGACCAGTGACAGAAACCGAATTAGAAAACCTCCAAGATAAATTTTTGTCGGAAAATCAGCTTTCACCAGAAGACGAAATATCTCAGGAGATGACACATCAAAAAGTTGATAATCGTAAATGGTTAAAAATAGGAGGTATCTTATTAAGCATTGGAATAATTGGCGGAGGCGGTTGGTATTTATGGCAAAATCAAAGTAATCAAGCTTCCGTTGCTAAAAATCAACCTCCTGCCACTCAGGTGAAACTAACAACTCTTGATACTGCAACCATAGAAGAATCTACAGAATTTTTAGGTACTCTTGAGGCAAAACAAACAGTTGAGTTAAATCCAGAATTAGAAGGAAGAGTTATCCAAATATTAGTTAAGGAAGGACAAATAATTAATGAAGGTGAGAATTTATTTCGCCTAGAAAGTGAAACCTTAACAGCTGAATTGAATCAAGCTCAAGCCAGTTTACAATCACGCCAAGCAAAACTTACCGAATTACAAACAGGTAGTAGAAAAGAAGATATTGCCGCAGCTGCCGCCAGATTAAAACAAGCTCAAATTCGTTTGGTAAATACTCGTCAAGGTTCATCTCAAGCAGAAATTGCTCAAGCAAAAGCCCAATTACAATCAGCACAAGCAGAAGCAAAGTTGGCAAAAGAAAGAGTAAAACTTTATGATTTCCTCAAAGACGAAGGGGCTATCTCACAAGATCAATTTGATAATTTTTTTACTGAATCGGAAACCAAACAAGCAGAGGTTGATGTCGCTAAAAAAAGACTACAACAATTGCAGGAAGGTACTACTTCTGATGTGGGTGAATTTCAAGCGGCTGTAGAGGAAGCACGACAAAATTTAAAGTTGTTACAAAATGGAGCGAGAAAAGAAGAAATCTCTCAAGCCATTGCGGATATGGAAGAGGCGAAAGCAAATGTTGAACGAATGGAAACAATAGTCGGTAAAACTTTTATTAAAGCACCGATTAGAGGAAAAATTGGTGATATCCCTATCAAAATTGGAGATTATGTAGAAATAGATGATACTTTAACCACTATCACCGAAAATAATCGATTAGAATTAAGTATTGCTATTCCTTTGGAGAAGGCCGTCGATTTGCAAATTGGTTTACCAGTGCAAATATTAGATAAACAAAAGCAAGTTATTACGACAGCTCAAATCAATTTTATTGAGCCTAATGTTACTTCTGATTCTCAGTTAGTAATAGCTAAGGCTATTTTAGATAATTTCGATCGTCAATTACTTAACCGTCAATTCATTCAGTCTAGAATAATTTGGGACATCGATCGAGGTATCCTAGTACCAACTAGTTCTGTTTTCCGCATTGGTGGACAAGCATTTGTGTTTACCGCTGAAGCCAATCCATCAGGAGAAGGTTTAGTCGCCAAACAAAAAGTTATCACTCTTGGGGATATACAAGATAACAAGTATCAAGTATTAAACGGTTTGGAAAATGGAGATAAAATCCTGATTGCAGGAATCTTGCAAGTGCGAGACGGAGCACCTATTCAAAAAATACCTGAAACAGACACTAATAAGACAAGCTCAAATAATTAACCAAAACCTATTTCAGCGTCTGAATCAGAAACAAACTAGACCTGTTTATCATTATTTACCGATCGATGTACACAAAACCAGAAGTTGCAATAAAAGTTAATGAACTGTCCACTGTGAACTTCTCAGAATCTAACTCGTGAGTTATTAGATGCCCTCAAAATCAACAGCATTGAAATTTAGAAATTAGTTGTAACTATTAATTTTCTGTCATGGTAAACTTCTTCATAAAAAGACCTGTATTCGCAACCGTTACTGCCCTAATAATTCTTCTTGTGGGAATTATTAGTATGCTCAATTTACCCCTTGCTCAATTTCCCAACATTGCCCCACCACAAATTCGAGTAAGTGCCAATTACAACGGTGCTAATGCTGCTGTCGTTGAAAATGCTGTTACTAATATTCTGGAAAGACAAATTAATGGTACACCAGGATTAAGATATATCACTTCAAATAGTTCCAATAGTGGTACAACGGGTATCACCGCTACTTTTGATTCTGATGTTAACCAAGATTTTGCTTCAGTGGATATCCAAAATCGAGTATCTATTGCTGAACCTCAATTACCAGAAGAGGAACAACGTAATGGTGTTACCGTCAGACAAGAATCTAATGATATATTACTGGGTATTGGACTTTATAGCGAAGATGAACTTTATGATAACCTCTTCATGAGTAACTATGCTGATTTATATTTAGTTGATCCTTTAAAAAGAATTAATGGTGTGGCTAATGTACGCATTTTTGGTGAGCGTCGTTATGCCATGCGGATGTGGTTAGATACTGATAAATTGGCAAGTAGAAACTTGACTACCGAAGACGTTGTTCAAGCAATTCGTAATCAAAATATTCAAGTAGGAGCAGGAAAAATTGGTGCAGAGCCAGCTCCAGCAGGACAAGAATTTCAATTGCCTTTTCAATTTTGATATCGACTTTTTTGGCACTCACTCTGACACCTTCCCTTTGTGGACTATTATTGCGTCCTCAAACTAAATTACCTAGATTTGTTCAGGGTTTTTGTGATGGCTTTAATTCCATATGAGATAACTAATGGCACTAGCAGGACGTATAAAACTTAAATCACCCCAACTTAATAAAGATATAAATAAGAATAAAGCGATAATTTGACAAGTAATACCAATCAGAATATTAACATTGGTGAATATTTGGAATACCCATTTTGAGATCACAGAAAAAGAAAAAGAAGTCATTTGTTCAATTTGTCTCATGCCTTTAGCGTTTAAAATATCACCGACACTATCGGCTAAAACCATGACAATCACTCCTAACCACAACATGGGTAAAAATGCTCCGACGGAAAATATTAGTAATATGGGATGAACTTTGTTCGGCTGATTTGATGATATTTGTTTCGTTTTTTTATCTCGCAAATATTTACTGTAACCAACGATAAAAACTCCGATCGCAATTAATCCGGTAGCACACCAGCGACTGGGTGTAACTATTTCTTTCAGCAATAAAGAGGCGAGTATAGCATTACAGATATAACTAGAAGCGTGAATTGGTAACACATAACTTAAATCCATTTTTGAGACACAGAAAAGATACAGAAACCAAGAAATAGTTAAGTTGATTAAACTAAGATAAAACCATGGAGAATTGAAAATATAGTTAAGAACTTCCAGAATTACGACAGGGGAAAAAGATGTTATTTCACCATAAATTTTCATGGCATTACTTAAGCAAACATCTCCTAAAACCTGAGTGATGATCATGATGAATAAGATTATGCCATTTAACACTCTGGTCATTTCTCCTCTATTTGTCTATAGTTAACTCGTTGAAAATCTAGTGATAGTAATTGATCTTGGACTTTTTGGCTGCATAATGCCTCAAACTCTCGATCGTCTATCATCGATCGAGGATGAGAATATATTTCTAAATTGTTAGTGGTAATTTGTGGTATCAAATCTAATAAATAAGCTTCATTCATATTACCTGTTTGTAATAAACCATAAACTTTGTTTAAATAGTTAATTTTGTATTTAGAAAATAGTTTTTTACCATTATTTTTTAAAAGTTTAAAAACAACTTTATAAATAGTTTTTAATAGTAAATTCCGAGAATCAATTTTTAAGGTAAAATTTAATTCCTCGTCGGGAAGACGAATAAATCTTATACCAAATTCTTGGGATAATTCAGCTAATATTTCTAAAACTAAAGGATGAGTATGTAAATGTAAATGCCCATCAACATGAGATAAAGGCAAACCAGTAGCTTTAAATAATTGTAATTGAGCTTTTATTTCTTGTTTTAACTCTTTTTTTGCTTCCCGAATAAATTGATATTTTAAACCTGCGATCGCAGCACTATCATTAAAATAACCATTTTCATCCACTAGATGAGGTATTTGCTTGGGTGGCAATGCTGATTTACCACAACATAAAACTAAATGTAAACCTACCCCTCAATCTGGATTTTGATGGGCTAATTTGACAGCTGAATCAGCTTGATCTCCTGTCACCATTAAGCTTGTACTGGTTAATATACCTTGTTGATGAGCGACGATGATAGCTTGATTCACAGAATTAGAAAAACCAAAATCATCAGCGTTAATGACAACATATTTAGTTGGGATTGGCATTAGGAATTAGGGCTTGGGCGAAAAATTAATTAATGGACTGAGGTGATTTGGGGGAAATCAAAATACCAGATCTTAAAAACAAGTCTCCTGTGTCCCCTTAGAGGTTGTAAAAACATGTATCAGATCTTGTATTTTCGTCCCCAAAATCCCTCTTATCCCTCTCCTGTCAACCTTCGTAAGGGGGAGGCGAGAGGGCATAACTCTGGTACTTCTTTTCATAGATTAGCCTTAACACAAACCTAATAAACAGGCCATTAAAGCTTTTTGGGCATGCATTCTGTTTTCTGCCTCATCCCATATGCGTGACTGTTTCCCTTCCATCACCTCTTCGGTAATTTCTTTGCCACGATAAGCAGGAAGACAATGTAAAACAATGGCTTCATCCTCAGCGATATCGAGTAATGATTGATTAATTTGATAGGGTTGAAAAATAGGAACTCTTTGGGCAGTTTCTTCTTCTTGTCCCATACTTGCCCAAACATCTGTATATAATACTTGAGCATTCTCTACTGCTTGTTTAGCATCATTAGTGATAATGACTTGTTCTGGTTTTTTTGCTAAAGCTTGAGCTTGTTTGACAACATCGATATTGGGTTCATATCCTTGAGCAGTGGCAATTCTGATATTCATGCCCATCAATACACCGCCCAGCAATAAAGAATTAGCAACGTTATTACCATCACCTAAATAAGTCATGGTAATATCTTCTAAGGTACCAAAAGATTCTTCGATCGTCTGTAAGTCAGCTAAAATTTGACAAGGATGTTCTAAATCAGTTAAAGCATTAATAATTGGTATATCACTATAATCTGCAAATTTTTGGATATCTTCTTGAGCGAAAGTACGAATAGCTAATATATCTAAGTAACAATCTAAAACTCTGGCAGTATCTTGGATTGGCTCACCTCTACCAACCTGAGTACGACTGGGATTTAAGTCAATAACATTACCACCGAGTTGATACATTGCAACAGAAAAGGAAACACGGGTACGAGTGGAAGCTTTATAAAATAATAATCCTAAAGTTTTATTGGCATTAAATTGTTTTTCTCCATTTTTTAAATCCTTGGCTAAGTCTAAGACTGTTCTAATTTCTTCTGGATTTAAATCTGCAATACCTAATAAATCTCTGTTGGTTAAACTACTCATAAATTAAAATGTGATTTTAAAAGCATTTTCATATCTTAACTTAACTGTGAGCGATCGAAATCTTCGACTTAAAATAGTAGTCTGACAATTTTATTTTGAAGGATAAAAATCATGGTTGAATTGTTAATTGTTTAACTTCTACCCTGCATTTCTATATTGACGGACGACTAAAAGTTCTTTCTACATAAAATTAAAAGTTATCTTGATGGTGTTTATAATGCGTGACTTTTTTAACCGAAAAAACATTATTCAGCCAGCCTTGCTTCCAAAAAAAGTAGATCAAACTAGCCGTAATTATTATCATAATTCCCCAACAGACTAAATATCCCCAATACCAGTTCAATTCAGGCATATTCCAAGGAGAGGCATCGGGATTAAAATTCATGCCATAAATTCCTGCGATGAAAGTGAGAGGAATAAAAATTGTCGAAATAACTGTTAAGAACTTCATAACCTCATTCATTTTATTACTCATAGAAGATAGATAAACATTCATTAATCCTGAGGCGAGTTCTCGATAAGTTTCTAACACATCGATAATCTGAACTACGTGATCATAACAATCTCGCAGATAGCGAAGCACTTCCACATCATTAATCATTGGGCTTCCATCTCTGATCAGGGCATTAATAGCATCTCTCTGGGGCCAGATATTACGACGCAATGCCAATAATTCCCGTTTGATTTAGTGAATTTTTCTCAAAGTTTTGTTACTAGGATTAAGTACCACTTCATCTTCTAATTCTTCGATTTGTTCTCCATAGTTTTCTAGTACAGGAAAATAGCCATCAATAATTGCATCCCAAAGAGTATAAACCAGATAATCCGTTCCTCGTTGTCGAATTAAGCCTTGATTGAGACGAATACGCTGGCGTACCCGTTCAAAACAATCTCGCTCTGGTTCTTCCTGCAATGTCAGCAAATAATTTTTTCCCAAAATAAAACTCACTTGCTCAGTCACAAAATCCTGACCTGTTTCTTTTGGCATAATCATTTGAGTAATAATTACCAACTGATCTTGATAATCTTCCAATTTGGGACGCTGTGGGACATTAACAATATCTTCCAAGACAAGAGGATGTAAATTAAAAACCTGACCTAATTGCTGTAAAATATCTTGACTTCCTAAACCCATTATCTCGATCCAAGAAACTGATTTTGTCTGTAAGTGAGCACCACAGTCTTCAGGTTTAAGATTGGTTCGGCGAATAGCTTTGTCTTGGTTCTAATCAATAAGTGTAATATCAGAAGGGACAGCATCCTCAGATATACTGAGTATCCCAGGAACACTACCAGGTTGATCATAGCAATAATCAAATAAATTCTCTTCTTGATCGATTTGTGACATAAAAATTGTTGTTGTTCTGTGATAAAAACTATTGCAAGATCAAATAAATCGAATATTAAATAGGGTCTGCTGAATAAATATGAAACCTTTACAAATAATGCTTAATAGCTAAAATTTACCTCAAAAAATACTAAAAATAACCCCAAATTCCCATTGTCAATTCTCAATTATCCTTACCAGCTATTT
>JAALKG010000051.1 GCA_011088145.1 Cyanobacteria bacterium MH1_Bin12
TGGTATTCATTTAGCAGCGATCGTCATTTGGCTTAATTGATGACACGCCCTAGCAAATATGATCAATCCTGTGTCTTATTTACAAGCTCCAAGAATAGAGCGGGAAGAATTAATTACTTTTATAGAACAAACAAAAATTCCTGAATCTTTGAAAGTAGGAATAGTTTGGGCAGGAAGTTCCACCCATGCCAACGATCATAATCGTTCTTGTAAAATCGAGGATTTTTTACCTGTTTTACAGATTCCTAATATTACTTTTTATAGTTTACAGCTTGGCGATCGCTCTGAGGATATTAATGAGCTACCTGAGAATATTAACATTGTTGATTTAAGCGATCGCTTACAGGATTATGGAGATACAGCAGTTGTAGTAGAAAAACTAGATTTGACTATTTGTGTTGATACATCCGTTGCCCATTTAGCAGGGGCTTTAGGTAAATCTATTTGGGTTGCACTTTGTTACAATCCTGATTGGCGTTGGTTACTAGAAAGAAACGATTCTCCTTGGTATCCAACTATGAAAATATTTAGGCAGTCACAACCTCAAGATTGGCAATCTGTTTTTTCTCAAATTGCCAAGGAAATCACCGCTCAAAAATCAATTATCCATTAGCGAAAGATTTTAAACGAGACATTTTATCTTTAAAAATTTTTATTTCGGGGTTAGCATCATCCCTGTCAAATAATGAACGTCTGATTTGTCCTACATAAAGTGGGTAAGTAACACCTTCTTCGTGTAGTTGAGTTCTGGCTCTAATGGTTAATTTGCTGTCTCCGTCATTGGAACCTCTACCAGGAGAAAATAGATCGAAAGAGGCTTGTTGTAAAGTCGCTTCTAATTGGGTGGAGGTGATATTTGCAGGAACGGTTATAACAGTTTGATCTCCACCTGTATCATAAACCAAGTTATATCTGAGGGCATTGGGTATGACGACTCTACTAAATAAAGCTAAATTAAGACCAAATAAGCCCACTGTTAGTACTGCCATAAAACCTGTGGCACCAACAAAACGAAAGCGAAAACCCCATTTTAAAATAAATCCGAATATTGCTAGTAATAAAAATGCGATCGTCCCATAAAATGACCATAAAGTTAAAGCGGCAAAATCTATGTTATATTCCATTTTTTATAATAATTTGATTATGTTTTAATTTTATAACCAACAAAGTAATAAGTAATAAATATATCACCTCAGCTCTTTGGGCATAAAGTATCTTGAATTATTAATTATTTAGTTGCCTCTTCTAACCATACAGGAGGTAGTTGACTAGGACGTTCAGGTAATTGCATCAAACCCATTTCGCTCAAACGAATAACTGTTTTCAAAGATTCGACAAGATTGGGTTCAAAACGTGTACCACTGTGTTTTTCACATCTTTCTAGAGCTTCAGAAAGGGTCCAAGAAGCTCGATCGCCTCTTGAATGAGTTATTTCTTGAAAATAAGTAACTAAGCCCAGAATTCGCGATTCTAAGGGGATTTCTGTCTCTTTTAAACCGTCTGGATTGCCACTTCCATCCCAAAATTCTAATTGATGATAAACTATTTTATTAATGGCTTTCAATTCGTTCATCGATGATAACAAACGAGAACCTAAAACAGATCTATCATTCCAAAAATGATAATTGCGAGAGTCTAAATGTTCGCTATCAGATTCAAAAATTTCTTGAGGTGCTTCTGCTAAACCAATACGGAATAATAGTCCTGCCAGTCTTAATCTTCTTAGTTGCAAAGTAGGTAAATCTAAAATTTGTCCTAAGGTTTCGGCTAATGCTGCTACTTGTAATGAAGCACAAGGATTATAAGGATCATTTTGATCTACTTTTTGGGTCATTCGCAAAAATGCTTGCAGCTTACTAGCAGTCAAATTACGATTTAATTTTAAGGCTTGTCCTTCTAAGTCTCTAAATTCTTGAGTTTGTCGGTTGACGGTAAATAGTTTTTCTTGACTAGTTTGTAAATAGCCGACAATACGATTAACAACTCCTGACAAATCAACTTTACCTGAAGCTGGTATGGTTTGTAAATGCGATCGCTGTGTTTGAATTTTTTGAATCAAACTAGGGTTATAATGTTCTACACGTTGAAGTGAAATATTAAAAGCTTCTTCAACTAAAACTCGATCGAAAGTCCATAAACCATAAAATTTACGCTCTGTATCAACTTGAGGTTCACTGCTTGCCAAATATTCACTCGAAGACAACTCATGACAAAGTACCATAGCTGCATAATCAGGAGCTAAGATAATCAAATTCCATTCTTCAACTAAAGTGTCATCTTGATCTAAATGAATTAAATCGACATTGGACAAATTACTAGTTGGGTGTTCAGCGAAACCACTATCAGCTAATGCTGAAATTGTGATATGAAGAGAATTTTTGGCTATATCTTTGTAACGTTCAGCTTCTTGTAAATACCATTTACCTCGTTGAAAAGTTACCAACATTAATGGTTTATAATTTTCATCTTCGTAATCATGTTGTAAAACATGATCTTCTAAAGCGTGACAAAGAGCAACAAGAGTATTTTTGAAATATACTCCATAACTTGAGGGTAATTTACCTTCACTAACAGTATTTTTTAACTGATTTAGAGTAGAATCGGATTGCATTATTTCAGAAGAATCTGGTTTTAGAACCATTGAAAGACCTAAATGTAAATCTAACACATTGGTCGACATTTACCCGAACTAAATCAACTATCTCAACAAATCAAATGCTTTGGTGTTGGCGACAGGTTGAGAAAATAAATAACCTTGAGCAAATTCTCCTCCCATTTGTTGAATTATTTCTAATTGTTTTTCGGTTTCAATACCTTCAATTACCACTTCCAAATCTAGGTCTTTTGCTAATGATAAAATACCTTTGATCATTTTTGCTTTAGTAAAGTTAATTTCGATTTCTTTGACAAAATAGCAATCGATTTTTAGACCGTGAATGGGTAGTTTATGCAAATAACTAAGGTTGGAATATCCTGTACCAAAATCATCTACCCATAATTGAATTTTTCTGGCTACTATTTCTTGTAAAATTTCCAAAATAAACTCGTGTTGAAAAATCGAAGAATTCTCGGTAATTTCTAAACGGAGATATTCAGGAGCTACTTGAGTTTGTGCAATAATGCGATCGAGTTCACTCAAAAAATTCTCACTACTAAATTCTTGAGAAGAAAGATTGATATTTAAAGTCGGTAATTTGCCAGAAAATAAATTATTGTTATTGTTTATTTGGTCATGCCATTGTTTTAATTGTCGGCAACCTTCTTCTAACACCCAATAAGAAATGGGGATGATCAATCCTGTTTTTTCAGCTAAATTAATAAAGTAATAAGGAGAAGTCAATCCTTTTTGAGGATGATTCCAACGAATTAAACTTTCAAATCCTTTTATTTTTTTATTATTTAAATTAATTATTGGTTGATAATAAAGTAGAAATTCTTCTTCTTTTAAACCCTGTCTAATTTCATTTTCCAATTGTAAATTCGCCAAGGCTTCATTGTGCATATCACCTTGAAAAATCTGATAATAGCCTCTTTTCTTGGATTTGGCTTTATATAAAGCATTATCAGCATATTGTAAAATTTTAGCTTCAGTTAATTTTTTATATTCATCTGAATCTAGACTACTCGAAAAAAAGATACCGATACTAACCGCCGAAAATATTTGATATTCATTAATCATAAAACATTCTTGAAAGGCAGTTTTGATATTTTCCACCATTTGAATCACATCTTTAACATTTTCTACGTCATTGCAAAGAATGGTAAATTCATCTCCCCCTAATCTGGCTAAGATATCTTTTTCTCCGACGCAACTTTTGAGTCTTTCACCAATAGCCACTAAAAGTGAATCTCCGATATTATGACCTAAACTATCATTAACTGCTTTAAATCGATCGCAATCGAGAAATAAAACACTAAATTGATAATGGGAAGTAGAATCAGTTTTTAATTTGTTAAGACTTCGATGAAGATGTTGAGTAAAAAGTTGACGATTAGGTAAATTAGTTAATTGATCATAAAAAGCTTGATAATATAATTTTTCCTGTGCTTTTTTGTAATTGGTAATATCTTCTACCATGCCTTCATAATACAGAAAGTCACCATCTATATCCTTTACTGCACGGGCATTTTCAGAAATCCAAATAATATTTCTATCTTGATTATAAACCTGAGATTCAAAATTAGTGATTATATCTTGAGATTTTAATAAATCGATTAATTTTTGTTTTTGTCCAGACTCTACATATAAACCATTATGGTTATTATTAAGACGTTTAATTAAGTCTGAAGGACGATCATAACCATAAATTTTAGCTAAAGCTTTATTTACTGATAAATAATAGCCATAAATGGTAGTTTGAAAAATACCTTCGAGGGCATTTTCTAAAACAGTGAGATACTTATCCCTTGCTTGAGATAACTGTTTTTCCATGGTTTTGCGATCGCTAATATCAGTTACAATACCTTCTATTGCTAACAAACTATCATCAGAATCAAAAATTCCTTTTCCTCTTTCCCCAATCCATTTTTCTTGATTATTTTTGGTAAAAATACGATATTCTAAATGATAATTTACACCTTTATCTAAACTAGTTTTAATCGTTTCAGATACCTTTTCTAAATCCAAAGGATGAATTATTTTAGCTAAATTAATTTTTCCATTTTGCAATAATTCTTGAGGAGAATAAATGACAACTTAATTTGGCTTTATTGCATGAATTATCCTTTTACTGGCAATACTTTCAGGCTTATGAAAAGAGAAAAATATAGACTTTTCCTGTAATTTAATCGCTGTAATTCTTATTATGATTCAATTTATTTGTGCAACAAAGCCTTAAACAATACTCATTAATCTTCAATTTCAATTCAAGGTGGGTGAAAAACTAACTATTCTTAAATGATTTTCCTTAAGTTGAACTTCAGTAATGCCCACCCTACCTTTTATTTTGCTTTTTTAAACTCCAACTTTTCACCCTTGAGACTAACCATTACCTTATCTCCTTCAGTAAAAGTTAGATCCAAAATTTGAGTCGCCAAAGGATCTTCTAATTCCTTTTGTATAGCTCGTTTTAATGGTCTAGCACCATAAGTAGGATCATAACCTACATCAACAATACGATCTTTAGCTTCAGCAGTTAATTCAATAGCAATATTTTGTTCAGACAATAGTTTTTCCAAACGTTTTAACTCTAAAGTAACAATATGTCGCAATTCTTCTTTCTTCAGACCATGGAAAATAATTTTGTCTTCAACACGGTTAAGAAATTCTGGACGGAAATGTTTACGTAATGCAATTAAGGCCTTTTCTTTCATCGGTTCATAGTTTTTATCATCCCCTGCCAATTGCAAAATATATTCACTACCAATATTAGAAGTCATCACAATGACTGTATTACTAAAATCAACCGAACGCCCTTGGCTATCAGTAATTCGACCATCATCTAAAACTTGCAGTAAAATATTAAATACATCTCGATGGGCTTTCTCTACTTCATCTAATAAAACCACGGAATAAGGCCGACGACGAATTGCCTCGGATAACTGCCCTCCTTCCTCGTAACCAATATATCCCGGAGGCGCACCAATTAAACGAGATACCGAATGTTTTTCCATATATTCAGACATATCGATTCTTACCATGGCTTCTTCCGAATCAAATAAAAATGCAGCTAAAGCTTTGGCTAGTTCGGTTTTTCCTACTCCTGTTGGCCCCATAAATAAAAATGTTCCAATGGGTTTTTTGGGATCTTTCATCCCCGCCCTCGCTCTTCTAATCGCCGCAGAGACAACAGATACGGCTTCAGTTTGTCCGATTACTCTTTCGTGAAGATGAGATTCTAATTCCAATAATTTTTGTCGTTCAGTTTCTAGCAGACGATTGAGAGGAATACCTGTATTTCCTGCGACAATTTCAGCAATGTCTCCTTCGGTGACATCTTCCCTTAACATGGCATTCTCTTGGGATTGAATCTCTAATAACTTAGCTTCTTTGGTTTCAATATCAGTTTGTAAGGTTTCCAATTTGCCATATTTGAGTTGGGCGGCAGTATTCAAATCATAGTCTCTTTCTGCTTGTTCAACTTGGAGACGTAAAGCTTTTTCTTCTTCCTTTAAATCGTTAATTTCGTCGAGTAGTTCTTTTTCTTTCAACCATTGACTAGATAATTCTTCTTGTTTAACTTTTAACTCTTCTATTTCGGTGGAGATTCTTTCTAAATTTTCTTTGGTTAATTTATCACTATTTTCCTCTCCAGATAGAGATAACTGTTCCATCTGTAATTGCATCAAACGTCGATCGAGTACTTCTAATTCAACGGGTTTAGAAGTTATTTCCATTTTCAGTTTAGCTGCCGCTTCATCAACTAAATCGATCGCTTTATCAGGAAGAAAATGTCCTGTAATATAACGATGGGAAAGAGTTGCTGCCGCAATTAAAGCCGAATCAGTAATTTTGACACCATGGTGCATTTCATAACGATCTTTTAAACCTCTGAGGATAGAGATGGTATCCTCTACACTTGGTTCTTTAACATACACTTGCTGGAAACGTCTTTCCAAAGCAGGATCTTTTTCGATATTCTTACGATATTCATCAAGGGTACTCGCACCAATACATCTAAGTTCGCCTCTAGCGAGCATTGGTTTAAGGAGATTTCCTGCATCCATTGTACCTCCCTCTCTTGAACCTGCACCAACAACAGTATGTAGTTCATCAATAAAGAGAATTATTTGTCCATCGGAGTTCATCACTTCTTTTAAAACTCCTCTTAGTCTCTCTTCAAATTGTCCTCGATATTTTGCTCCAGCAATGAGACTACCCATATCAAGGGAGATAAGTTGACGATTCTTAAGGGAATCAGGAACGTCACCATTAACTATTCTTTGGGCTAATCCTTCGGCAATGGCAGTTTTACCAACACCTGGCTCACCTATTAAGACAGGATTGTTTTTCGATCGTCTAGAGAGTACTTGAATTATTCTTCTAACTTCATCATCTCGACCGATAACGGGGTCTAATTTACCATTTTCGGCTTCGGCGGTCAAATCTCGACCAAATTTATTTAAAGAGGGTTCAGCTTCTTCTTTTTCAAGACTAGCAGTGGTTTGGGTTGTTTCACTCGTTTCTGTCTCCATCTGCTCAACTTTGGTTTTATAGTCTTTTACTTTAATTTCAAAGTCTTGAGGATCTAAGTTAAAATTACGAAGGGTTTTTTTTCCTAATCTTTGATCTTCAGCAAAGGCAACCAGTAAGTGAGAAACGCCAATATATTCGTCATTCCAGCTTTCACAACATTTTTGTGCTCTATCGAGTAGTAAGTCTAAATTACGTCCTAAATATAGTTGACCTAAATCGAACATTTTCGGTTGTCTGGTCACAAACATTTGGATTTGTTTGGCTAAACGACTGACATCTAAACCTGCTTGCTCAAAAATTTTGGTGGCAACAGTGCTTTCTTCGAGTAAGGCTAAGATTAAATGTTCTACTTCTAAGTTTTTATGTTTATAATCTTGACAAATTTCTTGCGATCGCACTATGGCATCCCAAGCAATTTCCGTAAACTTATTTGGATCAGTCGGCTGCATCTTTTATGTTAATTAGTAAATAATAAGTAAAATCGATCGAATTTTAAACACTTCCACAAGCTCAGTGCAAGCTCAGAAGTAAAGAAAACGAGGAATCAGTTAACGATTAATTATCAATTATTAATCTTTTCAAACAAATTGTCATCTTTTGAATCAAATTGGAGGTATTAGGTTGCCATCAAAGGTTATTGATTTTCAATTATTCAAGAATTACCAAATTCATAGCTTTATTTCTAGAAAATGTGATCACAGACTAAACGATTCAATCTTGATAATTTTTTATTTGGAGCATTTTCATTAAACCTAAAACCTAATTCCTAAAACCTAACACCTTTTGGAACACATCAATTCTTCAAGAAACTTGTTTATGTCCTAATTTAAGGAATATGGCCTCTAAATCTTCTTGTTGACAATGAAAATCACACACCCGAATACCTGCTTTAATCAGGTTTTGCAAAAGATTAGCACTATCTTCTGGTTTGCCATCGAATTCAACTTTAAACCCTTGCTCATCTGGTAGATGTTCCCATGCTTTCACTGTGTAATCATTTTTCAATTCTTGTTCTAATTTATCTTTGTTTCCTAAAATGCGAATGATAATTTCCTGACGACTAAGACGATCATACAATTGAGATAAGGGAGTACTCTCGACTAAAAAACCTAATTCCATAATCCCCACTGATGTACATAATTCGGCTAAGTCAGATAAAACATGAGAAGAGATGAGAATAGTCATCCCCGCTTGTTGCAATGATTTAATTGTTTCTCTAAACTCCATGCGTGCGATAGGATCTAATCCTGAAACAGGTTCATCTAAGAGTAAAATCATTGGTTGATGAATAATTGTCTTTGCTAAACCTAATCTTTGTTTCATGCCACGAGAAAGATTGGCAATTAAGGAATTTCGTTTATATTCTAATTGGACTAATTCTAAAACCTCTTGTAATCTTTGACGGCGTTGTGTTCTTTGAAGGTTATATAGACGAGCGAAGTACTCTAGATAATCGATCACTGTGAGATCGTCATAAACAGGAAAATCATCGGGTAAATAACCGATATATTGTTTAAGGTGAGGATTACTATTATCAGTTAATAGTCGATCACCGTACAAGTATATTTCTCCTTTAGTTGGTTCTTCTCCTGCTGCCAACATCTTAATTAAAGTAGTTTTACCCGCCCCATTAGGCCCTATCAAACCATACACTTCACCTTTGGGAATTTCCAAATCCACATCATTAACTGCTATGTGACGTTCAAATCTTTTGGTTAATCCCACTGTCGTAATTGCAGATTGATTATTCATTAGTTTCGAGGTTAATACAGAAGATGTTATTTACAATAATCATTGTAGTTGTTTTAGAAAAACAACCTTGGTTAATTGCCGTAAGTATTCTATGTAACAGTATCTTGATAATACATAGGTTATCTTTAGTTAAACACCAAGCAGATATTAGGTAGGATAGATAAAGTGATTGGCATTTCTATAGTTCAGGGAAACTCTCATTTGCGATCGCTACTGGGTTGGCATCTACAGCAAGTGGGATAAATAACTCATCAATATGGCACTATCAAACAGGCAAAAAATAGTCTGACTAAAGATTCCCCTAGTTTAGTTATTTTAGACTCAGATTTACCCGACGGGGATGGTATCGAGTTTTGTGAATGGCTATATAAATCTCATCAACCTTTAACTTTAATTTTATCCGATCGAGTTGCAGAAAAAGATGTTGTCAAAGGATTAAAAGTTGGTGCTGACGATTATCTAAAAAAACCTTTTGGTATGCAAGAATTTCTAGCTCTTGTAGAATCTTTGATACGTCGTTTTCGCCTCAATAATGCTCCTTTGAGTTTGGACTTTGGTTCACTGAAAATTGATGTTGTACAAAGACGAATTGAATATCAGGCAGAGTCGATAGATTTAACACCACAAGAATTTAGTTTATTATATGTTCTAAGCCAAGCTCAAGGTTCACCACTAAGTCGTAGCGAATTGTTAAAAAAAGCATGGCCAGAAGCGATCGAAAATCAAAGGACGATCGATACCCATGTGCTATCGTTAAGGAAGAAAATGGAAAAAGATCCTCGACAACCTAGTCTCATTCAAACAGTAAGGAATGTTGGTTATCGCTTTAATGTTGAAGGCTTACAGCAGTCTTCTCATCAGGAAACAGAAGGAGACTTGACTGAACTTCATCAAAAAGATAGTTCTTATAATCATGATCATTCCAACGAATATTCTATGATTAGTAATGGATAATAATGAATTTAATGATCAACAGAATGAGAATGGTTTAGTTGACAATTTAAACAAAAATATTCGATCGCAAACTAATTTAGTTTATATTTGTTGAATAGAAAAAATCACGATACAATTTAATCATAAAGAGGCTATGGTGGTTCTTCCTTCTAAACTCTAAAAATAGTTCTTAGAGTCACCTCTTTCCTCTTCTCTTTTATCCACAAAGTATTAGAAAACAAGTGGTTTCAGACTATGCAGTTAAAATATATGACATTGATAATTGCTGAAAATATTGCTGTGTCCAGATTTTAATCTTTGTCCTTTGCTATATTAAATCAATAGTGAATCTAAATTCAAGATCAAAAAAACCCAGATATATAATTACAGAATAGCTATATTTATCTGAGTTTCAATTAAGTTAAAAATAAGACAAATTACGAGTAAATTGCCTCTATAATAATCGGAAAATATGTTATCAAAAATTAAATAATAGAAAACAAGTTTGACAATCTTGTATATAGCGTTTCTCATAGTTATGAGGTACAGTTTGGACTTGTAAATCCCCTTTTCTCACTTTTTGAAGGGGAGATGTCGACAGTCTGGGTGGGGATTTTGGGGGCTTTGAACTGAGCTATTTGTACCTCATTTACACGGGAATTGCTATATTATCAATAATTATCAATTTTGACCTATATAATGCTTTTATTTAGTGATAGATTCACCACGACGATATAACTCACGAGCATAATCAGTCCATGTACCTTGTCCCCAATAACGGAAACAGCTAGTTTCAACTAAAAGGTTATAAAGTAAAGCTTCTTGATAATCACCTCGTTGAGTTACACTAGGATCTTCAGCTACAGCTCGATCGAATTTTTGATGAAACATTGCACTTAATTTGTTCATCGGTTCGAGAACATTTTCATATCCTTGTACCCAACTGAGATCATTAGTCCAAGATGCACCATCGGTGTGGAATTGATGATCGTTAGCTTGTAAATCTGCGATCGCAGCTTCAACAGTTTTACTAGAAACTTTAGCTCCTACTTTAGCCCAAATTTTGTGTTGTCCAATGGGTTGACAAGTAGGATAGTCTTCTTCTTTAACCCCTGCTGCTTCCAACAATTCAAGATATTCAGTACCATTAAAACCAACAGTACCACCACCGTTTTTGATATCGTGCCAAACAGGATTATAACCACCAGGGAATTCATTCATCATTACCCCACCGTTTTCGCCATCAGCAATTTGACTGACACAAGAAGGTACAGAAATACCGCCAATTTCTTGTCTGCCTCTACCTTTAGCTTCATAGTAAGGTTGCATTTGAGCCACAAGCTTAGTATCAGAACCTTGAGTTTTAATTAAGGCTATCATGCTAATGGTCTCGCCATGGGAGTTTTTAGCAACAATACGGTTAGGAATAAATTTCTGATCATGATGTAATCCATGACCGTTCATTTGCTCAACAGAATCTTCTTGCACTAACAACCAACGGTAGCCACATTCTTTGAGTGCTTTAATATATTCATAGAAAGTATCAGGGTGGTTAGGCATATGCATCTCTGGTGGAGAGAAACCTTTAACCCGTCTCAAAGCATCTTCACCAAACATTGATAAGAATTGATGTTGCCATGCTTGGATATGTAATTTTAAGTCAGGAATGGGGGTAGAAGAAGCAACAGCATGAGACCACATTGTACCTAACCATTCTACATTAGCGTAATATTTAGGATCGCAAGCAAGGGTTTTGAGATTATCCAGAATATCGTGACGATTCATCTGCTCAAATGCCCAGAGTAGATTACCTGAATAATCTAACATGATACGAGGGTTACAACCTTCATTGACTAAATTAGGTATAAATTCTCCCATACGCTTGTAACACCAAGCAAAGGGGTCAGCATTGTGATTATCACCCACCCCTGGGTTTTCATACATGTGCTGTAAATTACTGATTAAACTGCCACCATGTCCTGCAGGGATTGTGGGTTGGTGCATGTGTAACGCGCAGGCAAATCCTGAATTTATCTGCGATAAATTTAGATTACTATAAGGTAAAAAGACGGGATCATTATGATTGACGATCGCTGATATTTTCGCTTCTGAACCACAAATAGGCGGCATATTTACCATTGTTTGTGTTGACATTGTTGCTCCTTAAGATAATAACTGATTGGACTCTCTTTTTTGTAGTGATAAATTAACTGAGAATACTATTACAAAAACTGGTCTTTCCATGATCTTTATTTTATCTTAATTATTGGTTTTTGATCACAAGTTTTAATAACTTAATTAAAGCAAAATTAATGAGATTTTACAAAACTTTAAGTATGTAGTTAAAAGTTAATAAACTAAGAATTTAGAGATTATCGAAACTCAATTTAATTATAAGATTAATTTTGGTAAAATGAGAGGCAACTTTTGACGGCATTAAGTAAATAATGGCAATTTATTTAGCTCCTTGGAGAACCTATTTAGAAAAAGCATTACATAAAAATCGATCGCAAACTTTTAGTCGTTATTTTCAGTTGGCAACAGTTAATAACCAAGGATATCCCACAAATAGAACAGTAGTTTTTCGGGGTTTTTTAACAGATAGTAACAGCTTGAAAATAATTACCGATATTCGTAGTGAAAAATTTGCCCATTTACAAAATAATCCCCAAGCAGAGATTTGCTGGTATTTTGCCAAAACCAGAGAACAATTTAGAATCAGAGGCAAGATTGATTTAATTACAGAAGTCGATAAAATCTGAAATTCAATTATTACGGTGGCAACAACAAGAAAAAATTATCGCCGATATATCTATTAGAATTGGTAAATCTTTGGATCTTCAAGAGATTTTATCTGTCACAGTCAAAGAAGTGAGGACTTTTTTATCTACAGATAGGGCGACTATCTATCAATTTACTTCTGAGATTGAGGGTGTTATTACGGCGGAGTCTGTTATTGAACCATGGAATTCTTGTCTGGGCATGAAAATCACTGATCCTTGTTTTAATTTGAGTGTTGCCGATGATTACAAAAAAGGTAAAATTTATCAACTTAGCGATCGCACTAAATTAGTTCACGATACTTGCTATTTGGAGTTATTAGATAAATTTAATATTCGTGCTTCTCTTGTAGTACCTATTATTTTCTCAGAAGAAAATTCTCAAGATCAACTTTGGGGTTTATTAAGTGTGAATCAATGTTCTGAATGTAGACAATGGTACGATTCGGAAATGAATTTTCTACAACGATTATCTATACAAATATCTATTGCAATTCAACAGACGGAATTATATAGCTCACTAAAAAAGGTAAATGAGTCTTTGTCAAAGGAAGTAGAAGAACGTAAACTCCTTGCCTACAAATACTTTAAAGCCAAGCAAGTAGCCGAGTCAGCTAATAAAGCAAAAAGTTTATTTTTAGCAAATATGAGTCATGAAATTCGTACTCCCATGAATGGTGTTATTGGGATGTTAGATATTTTACAAGATAGTAATTTGAATTCTGAACAGCGATCGCAATTAAATATAGCCCAATCTAGTGCAGAATCGTTATTAAGTATTATTAATGATATTCTCGATTTTTCCAAGGTGGAAGCAGGTAAGTTAGAGTTGGAAATTATCGAATTTAATCTCAGTGAAGTAATCAGTAATTTTGCTCAAGGAGTTGCTTTACAAGCTCAGAAAAAAGGTCTGGAATTAATATTAGATATAGAAAATATTAACAATGTTATCGTCAAAAGTGATCCTTATCGTTTGCGACAAATATTAACTAATTTGGTCGGTAATGCCATCAAATTTACTAACAAAGGAGAAATTATCATCAAATGTAATTTGAAAACCGAAGGTGAGCAATTAGTTTTGGATACCACCGTGCAAGATACAGGTATAGGTATTCCCGAAGATAAAATTGATAATTTATTTGATAGTTTTACTCAAGTTGATCTTAGTACGACTCGTCAATATGGTGGCACAGGTTTAGGATTGGCTATTAGTCAGAAAATCTGCCAACTACTCGGAGGCAATATTACCGTAGAAAGTCAGTTGAAAAAGGGAACTATTTTCCGTTTTACAGTTAAGTTAGAAGTCAGTGAAAAAAAATCTTCCCCAAATCAGATCAAAGATTTACAAAATTTATCGCTTCTACTAGTAGAACAAAACGATACTTGCAGTCGAATTTTAGCTAGTCAATTACAGGGATGGGGTGTTCGAGTTAAAGTTGCCAAAAATGCACAATCGGCTTGGAATTTATGTCAAGATAAAATTAAATTCGACCCCAAGATGTTTGATGTGATTATTATTGATCAAATGATACTTGCTCTTAATGATGGTGAATTAGGTCAAAAATTACAAAAAAGTAGGTGTTTAGCCCCAATTCCTCTGGTGGTAATGACAAATCATAATGATACTAATATTCCTGAAAATTTGAGGGTGATTCGTTATCTAACCAAACCGATTAAACCCCATGATTTGTTGACAACATTGATCGCTATTGGTAAAAAGGAAGAACATCAAAACGAAAATGAGAAGATGATCGATCAAGATATTCAAATTAAGTACAAAAATGATCTATCTCAAATTAGGATCTTATTGGTAGAGGATAATAAAGTTAATCAAGTCGTTATCAAAACCCTATTAAAAAAATTGAAAATCGATCGAGTTGATACTGCAATTAATGGTGTAGAAGCACTGACAAAATTAATTGATGCCCCCCCCAATTCTCCTTACAACATGGTTTTTATGGATTGTCTTATGCCTGAAATGGATGGTTATCAAACAACGACACTCATTAGACAAGGAGCTGCCCGATTGCATAATCAGCAGATTCCGATTATTGCCATGACAGCAAATGCCATGGAAGGAGATGAGCAAAAATGTTTGCAAGTCGGTATGAATGATTATTTAAGTAAGCCCGTTAATCGAGTCGCCTTTACCAAAGTACTGGAAAAATTTCTTTAGTAATGTTTTGGTTATTCTCAATGATCAATAGCTTATTCTTTTTGTTTCTGTTGTAAAGAAAGACTGATTTTGAACCATGCACCTCTAGTCTCAGGATGATTATTCGCAAGAATAGAACCTTGATGATTTTCAATAATTTGTTTAACAATACTCAATCCTAATCCATTACCTGTTCTTTGGGTTCTCGTGCGAGATTTATCTCCTCGATACAATCTTTCAAAAATATAAGGTAAATCTTCCCCATTAAAACCGACACCTGAATCAATTAAATTAATTTCTACGAATGAATTACCTGATTTATGTTCCTGAACATTAACGATTACTTTAATAACTCCATCTGGATCACAGTATTTAATACTATTATCAAATAAATTAACAAAAACTTGGGTTAAACGATTAATATCAGCTTCAATAATGATTTTTTCTTCCCCTTCATATTCTAAAGAAATATTTTCTTTTTGTGCTAACATTTCCACTGATTTCCAAGCAGAAAGAATTAACTGTTTTAAATCTAATTCCTGAAAAGTTAGAGTTTCATAAGGGTTTTGTTCAAGTTGATAAATTTCTAACCAATTTTGTACTAAATCAATTAAACGATTGATTTGCTCATAAATTTTATCTAACCAAGTTTTGGTCTTATCATCAGTATATTTAAGTAGCGTTTCTACTAATAATAAAATAGATGTTAAAGGTGTCCTTAATTCATGACTTAAATCAGAATAGGCTTGATCTCTTCTACTAATTAAGTCTTTTATTAACTGCTGATTTTCAATGAAAATACTAATTTCTCCAGCAGGTAAAGGGTAACTATATGCTTTAAGATATAAAGGTCGATCGTCTAATTCTGCCAATTCACTACGATCTTCTAAAATATAATTATTAGTGGGGAAAAATGGCTATTCAATAACTAATTTTTGCTGAATTTTTCTCGTTTGTTGAATTAACTGATCTAATTCATAAGAACGAACTAATTCTCAAAAAAATCTCAAGGATTTATCTTCCCAACGTTGAATATTTAAAAGTTTTTTTGCTTCTAGATTACATTCGATTAAACAGTTATTTTTGCTAATTCTTAAGTAACCTAAAGGTAAATTATCTATTAGCTCATGATATATTTTCAGCTCTAATTGTGTATAGTAAAAATGATGATTTAAACGATTTACTTTCCTTCTTAATTGGGCAATATTTCCCAATCCTTTAACATCATCTACTTGTGATAAAAAAAGCAATATCTCCTTCAATTGAACATTCAATTGATAACTATGCCAAGCAAAAATACTCAAACCTATGATGAAACCTAAAAAGAAATATAACATCCATTTTTATATACAAATTGAGAATCGAAATTCAGAGTTCTATGGACAATATTTCGACTCATTAATAGAGGGTAATTATAATTGTTAAAAGTATTAAATAATCATCTTTTTATAAAACACAATATCATCTTAAGAATTGAACTTAAAAATTAGAGGATGAGAAAATTACTAACCAAATCTATAACCAAACCCACGCACAGTAATAATATATTCTGGATTACTAGGGCGTGTCATCAATTAGAACTTAAAACAAGATAGAATATACCCCTAAGT
>JAALKG010000052.1 GCA_011088145.1 Cyanobacteria bacterium MH1_Bin12
ATTTTTAATAAGCTGAAATATTGAGTTGCCAAATTTTTTCTAGTCTAAACTACAGTTAACTACATCTCAAGCTATTACTTTGTTTTTTAATCAAGTAGCTTTACGACAAGGATTGCCTTTTGAGGTCAAAATACCTAATAAGAATATGATCGAAGCCTTTGAAGAAGCACATTCTTCCGATAGTTTACCAAAATTTAAGTCAACCCAAGAGTTATTTGATGATTTAGGTATCTAATGCATTTTATTCGACGAACTTCTAAATTCAAAAAAGATATCAAACGTATGTAAAAGCGTGGTAAAAATTTCGATGAATTCAAAAAAGTGATTATCAAGCTTGCACAAGAGGTAACCTTAGATAAAAAATATAGAGATCATTCACTCATAGGCAATTATAAGGATTCAAGAGAATGTCATATTGAACCTGATTGGCTTCTTATTTATGAGACTTTATCGAGTGAATTAATGTTAGTTAGAACTGGCTCTCATCGCGATCTTTTCAGAAAATAATATAAAAGCGATCGTCAAATTCTTGAAATACTGATTGTTTCGTTGGATAAATTTAGTATGCGTTTGCCCTGTATATATCCTTTAATTTAATGTTCAACTCAACCCAACCTGCAATAACAAACTTACTACCAATGCATTATTTTGCTGAACCGATGAAAAAAATTATGCTTACTTTAACTTTATTTATGATGTTAATAGGCTGTCAAAACATTTCAGAGTCCAAGGTAAGAATGAATGGTTCAACGATTATTCCTCGTAATCATAGAGAAAAACTAATTTTTGACTATTTCAATGTTTTAAAGGAAAAAAGATATTCCGATGCTTATAATATGAGAACATCATCAGATACAACATCTTCACCAATAGGTCTGAAGATATTCAAAGAAGAACACACTGAAAATCATATTTATTTAGCAACAGAAATTTCAATTGGCAAGGAAACAATAATAGATGATGGTGATGATCAAGATTATGTATATCATTATATTGTTTATGCTTCTCAACCACATCATACAACTTTAATTAGTGGTGAACTTACAGTGCATTGTAAATCTAACGCTCCTAAAACATGTTTAATTGGATATAATTCTGCGTTTGGTAGTGCACCTTAGATACTAATCTTTATCTCGAATATTGATTTTTCATGGTTATTGTTCTCCTATTGTATTGGGTGATGTAAATCTTCATAATCTCTGACTAAACTACCCAAAACATTTAAATAATCCTGTTCATCTGAAGTTAAATTGTTTTGATCAATTAAACTATCCATTATGGTTTGAACTTGATCAAAATCTTTCTCTGATTTAATGGAGCGAGGAGGAAATTTTATTAATAGGTTTAAATATTGATCATTAGTTGTTAAAGCATTTATCTTCTTTTCACTTACTTTTGTCATGAATATATCTTAATATTGTTAAAAGATGTAAAGTTCATATCTCTACTTTACCTTGACCTAAAACTATCATTCTCAATTCGCCATTCCCAATTCTCAATTCATATATATGTCCTCAAAAATTACAATTCGTGGTGCCAGACAACATAACCTTAAAAACATTGACTTAGACTTACCTCGTAATCAATTAATCGTCTTTACAGGAGTTTCAGGTTCGGGTAAATCATCTTTAGCTTTCGATACTATTTTCGCTGAAGGGCAACGCCGTTATGTTGAATCATTGAGTGCTTATGCTCGTCAATTTTTAGGACAATTAGATAAACCAGATGTTGATAGTATTGAAGGGCTTTCTCCTGCTATTTCCATCGATCAAAAATCGACCTCTAACAATCCTCGATCGACAGTGGGTACAGTTACCGAAATTTACGACTATTTAAAGTTACTCTATGGTAGAGCTGGTGAGCCTTTTTGTCCCCATTGTCATGAGTCTATTGCTCCTCAAAGTATTGACCAAATGTGCGATCGCATTTTGGCTTTACCTGAAAAAACTAAAATTCATTTACTAGCACCCGTGGTGAGAGGAAAGAAAGGCAATCATAGTCAATTACTTTCTGGGTTGAGAAGTCAAGGATTTGTGCGAGTTAAAATTAATGACGAAATTAGAAATTTATCAGACAATATCGAGCTAAAACCCCAGAAAAAACATCATATTAGCGTAGTTGTCGATCGATTGATTGTTAAACCAAAAATTCAAGAAAGACTCACTGATTCCCTCGCTACTTGTCTTAAAATAGCTGACGGTATAGCGATGGCAGAGGTAATTGCCCCCCAAACCCCAATAATGGGGGAGCAAGATGATCTCAAACCTCATTCCTCTTCTCGCAGAGAAGAAAAAGCCCCCCTTAATAAGGGAGGTTGGGGGGATCCAATAATCTTCTCGGAAAACTTCGCTTGCCCAACCCATGGAGCTGTGATGTCGGAGTTATCCCCTCGTCTATTTTCCTTTAACTCTCCCTATGGTGCTTGTTCTCATTGTCATGGTTTAGGTACTCTGAAGCGATTTTCCCCTGATTTGATTATTCCTGATCCTAATGCCCCTGTCCAAAATGCGATCGCACCTTGGGCAGAAAAAGATAATCCTTACTATATGTCACTGTTAGAATTTACGGCTGATGAATATAACTATAAATTGACAGACTCATGAGTAAGCCTAACATCAGAGCAACAGTATATCGTTTTATATGGAGATAAAGAAATTCAGAAAGTTCAATATGGTTATTATCGGGGTGTTATTCCCATGTTGGAAAAAACCTATCGAGAAAGTAATTCTGATATTGTTAAACAAAAATTAGAGCAATATATTGAACATCAAATCTGTGAAGAATGTCATGGTAAACGTCTCAAGCCTGAAACTTTAGCAGTGAAGTTAGGACAATATAATATCCATGATTTAACAAGTGTTTCCATCAGCGATTCTTTGGAAAAAATTAATCAAATTGATTTAACTGTTCGACAAGCTCAAATTGGTGAGTTAGCTTTAAAAGAAATTAAAGAGCGTTTACAATTTTTACTTGATGTTGGTCTTGATTATCTTACCCTCGATCGCACTGCCATGACTTTATCGGGAGGAGAAGCCCAACGAATTCGTTTAGCTACCCAAATCGGTTCAGGTTTAACAGGTGTATTGTATGTATTGGATGAGCCTAGTATTGGTTTACACCAACGAGATAACGATCGCTTACTAGAAACTTTAAAAAAATTACGAGATCTCGACAACACTTTAATTATTGTAGAACATGATGAAGATACAATCAAATTTGCCGATTATATTGTCGATATCGGACCCAAAGCAGGAGTTCATGGTGGAGAAATTGTCTGTCAGGGTAACTTGCAAAAACTATTAAAATCAAAAAAATCTCTCACAGGGGCTTATTTATCTGGTCGTAAAAAAATTGAAATACCTACCGAAAGAAGGGAAGGTAATGGTAAGTTTTTATCTTTGAAAGACTGCCATCGTAACAACTTACAACATATAGATGTGGAAATTCCTTTAGGTAAGTTTGTGTGTGTCACGGGAGTTTCTGGTTCAGGAAAATCGACTTTAGTCAATGACTTGTTATACCCTGCTTTACAACACCATCTCAATCGGAAAATTCCTTTTCCAAAACAATTAGGTAGTTTTGAAGGAATAGAAGCAGTTGACAAAGCCATTGTAATTGATCAATCTCCTATTGGACGTACTCCTCGATCGAATCCTGCGACTTATACAGGGGTTTTTGATGTCATTCGGGATATGTTTACCAAAACCATAGAAGCGAAAGCAAGGGGTTATAAGGCAGGGAGATTTTCTTTTAATGTCAAAGGAGGAAGATGCGAAGCTTGTAGTGGGCAAGGAGTAAATGTCATCTCGATGAATTTTTTGCCTGATGTCTATGTGCAATGTGATGTGTGCAAGGGGGCAAGATATAACAGAGAGACGCTACAGGTTAAGTATAAAGGACATTCGATCGCTGATGTGTTGGATATGACAATCGAGGAAGCTTTGGTTGTGTTTGAAAATATACCTCGTGCTGTCAATCGTTTACAAACTTTAGTCGATGTGGGTTTATCTTATATCAAGTTAGGACAACCTGCCCCCACTCTTTCTGGTGGTGAAGCCCAACGGGTGAAGTTAGCGACGGAGTTGTCTCGTCGGGCGACGGGTAAGACAATTTATTTAATTGATGAACCAACAACGGGATTGTCTTTTTATGATGTGCATCATCTGTTGAATGTATTACAAAGGTTAGCAGATAAAGGGAATGCGATCTTGGTGATTGAACATAATTTGGATGTGATTAAATGTGCGGATTGGATTATTGATTTAGGTTTAGAAGGTGGTGACAGAGGTGGAGAAATTGTAGCGATGGGTACTCCTGAACGGATTGCTAAGTCTAAGAAGTCTTATTTAGCAAAGTATTTGAAGCCTTTGTTGAAGTAGGAGAAGAATAAATAAATAGTGAATTTTGAAATTATTAATCAAATTACAGATATCGAAATCATGGTGGTAATTTGGATTTATCGATCGATAATATTGATCTGTCTGTACAAATTCATGCAGCAAATTTAGACTAATTAAAGAGAAAAGAAGAATAAAAGAAACTAGATGAGCAAAGAGAAATAGATCTTTATTATCTAGATGAAAGTGGCTTTTGTTTGATATCTAATATACCTTATGCATGGCAAGATATAGGAGCATATTTGGAAGTAAAAAGTAGTAGAAGTAAAAGGTTAAATGTATTGGGAATTATGAATTGCAGAGGACATTTAGAAAGTTATGTCTCGACTCAAAGTATTAATAGTGATGTCGTAGTTAACTGCATTGAAACTTTTTTCCCTAAAGTAAAAAGAAAAACATTTATAGTGATGGATCAAGCTTCAATTCATACAGGAAGTAATATCTGGGATTATTTAGAATTATGGAGACAGAGAAATATTGAGATTTTTATACTTGGGAGCTATTCTCCTCATTTAAACCTGATTGAAATATTATGGAGATTTATGAAATATGAATGGTTAGAAATAGAGGCTTATTTAAGTTGGGAAAGTTTAGTAAATTCTGTCGAAAACATTTTGAAAGAATATGGAAAAGAATATGTAATTAATTTTGTCTGAGTACTTATGAGCCTTCAAAATGTTCATGCATGAACATTTTCTGTGAGTGAAATCAATAGAATAATCAGGGAAGTTTTTTCCTAAATATGGAAAAAGCTCAATTATTTTAACTAAATTAGTAGTAAAAAAAACTCCTATTTTTAAAATCAATGTGGTTTAATTTAAAAGGATTTTTTGAAAATATGGGTTTTGTCTCATCAATCAATTTAAGTTTTCTTAACTTAATCAGAAATTTTACCGATAATATAATTAAGATCAAGATAAATAAATAACTAGTCTTATCATTGATGATGAAAATTGTGGCACAACAAGCAAGAAGTTTGAATGATTGGGCTTATTTAGCGGTTGATGAGCATACTCATAAATTTATTCAACATGAAGCAGGAGTTTTTCAGGATAAAGACACAGAAGAACTGCATCAAATGCGGGTAGCAATGAGAAAATTACGAAGTGCTATCATTGGTTTTAACACCAGTTTAAATTTGCCTAAATCAGCACAACAAAAAAAGATTAGCAAAATAGCTCGTACTCTCGGCAAATTAAGGGATCTGGATGTATTATTAGAGATAATCGATCGAAAATATTTACCTGATTTACCCACAAAAGAAAAAAATAAATTAAAGCAAGTTATTAAACAAATACAAATTAGTAGAAAAGAAACTTGAAAATTAGTTAAATCCACTTTAAAAAGTAAAGATTATTTAAAACTTAAAAAGTCATTGGAAAAATGGCTTGATAAACCTAAGTTTTCAACTAAAAATACAGTTCAAATTACTAATAAATTGGATGTATTATTATTATCCTCTATTAATAAATTATTTTCTCATTCAGGTTGGCAATTGGGAACAAAATACTTAGAGAATCAGACTAATATTTATGATAATTTAACAGTAGAAATGGTTGATGATTTATTAGATCAAAAAGGGTATGTACTTCATGACTTAAGAAAAGAAGCAAAACGTTGTCGCTACCAAATGGAGCTATTTAGACAATTTTATGATCATAAATATCAACAATATTTAAAGGAAATAAAAAGTTTGCAAACTATATTAGGAGATTTACAAGATAATGACGTTTTTATTATAATCTTAAAAGAAAAAATACCTAAATATTTTCCTGAAAAAATGCCTTTTTTAACTCAAAAAATTAAAGACGAACGTTATCAAAAATGGCAACAATGGCAAAATTTACAAACTAAATTTTTACTTAATTCAACTTATCAAGATTTATGTCAAGTAATTAATAACCCTTTGTTACTTCCTGAAACTGAAAACTAGATGATATGACTATTTTCAAATTTACGTATTGGGTATAAGGCTTACATCCCTACAATTGAAATATTCAGTTAATTGTGCCTATAGACTTATTCAGTGCTATGAATATCTAAATAACGACAAAGATACTCAGCAAAAAAACTAGTCGGAGAACTCGTATTAGCAATACTCGCTTCAACTTCCGCCGCTTGAATTAGTTCTCCTATTTGCTCTTCAAGGGCAATTGCGACTTTTTTTTCCAGTTGTTGTAACTGATGAGCAGAAGCATAATCAATGGCTTTAGCTAAAGTGCGATCGCATAATTGTTCTAACATTTTTTGTCTAATATCGGCTCTAAATTCTTTTAGCTTAAGCAAACGAGTAACTTGGTATTGAGCTTTTAAATTAACCAAAGGAGCAATTTCTGTTATGGATTTACCTTGACAATGGAATAGTTGTAAAGCAGTTAAGAATTGCTTTGCTTTAACAGAACTTTTACGGTTGAGGATATTAAATCGATTTTGGATAACAAACTCAAGGGAATCATTTAAACAGGCGATAAATTGTTGACGATAAAATTGAGTAAATTCACTTTGCTCGCTCTGTTGTTCAGATTCCGATTGCACTACCGAAGCCTGTAACCCTTCGGTATTTATTTGGGTATTATCTAAAGATTTTTGAGCGAGGAGTTTACCACTACGAACATGGATGCGATATTCCCTTAATAATTCCGCTAATTCCTGAAGTTTAGATAGGGTATTCTCTTCAGATAATATTAATTTAGTTTTTTGTTGGAGACATTCAGCAATTCGTTGTAGTTGTTCTGAAGAAGGAGTCGGACATTTTCCTCTGGATTTAAGACGCTGTTTGAGTCTATCCTGTCGATAGATAGCATGATAACTTTCTAGCAAAAAACAAGCTTGTTCAATTTCTGTTGAGGTAAGATTATGAAATTCTGTGAGGATTCGTTGTACTTGTTTGGAGGTAGTATCATTTAAAATCGCCCAGTTACTAATTAAATAAATACCATGTTCTAAAAGAAAAACATTAAGTTCTCGATTCTGTTTTACTAATTTTGTTGTCCAAGTCGATAAGTTAGCTTTTTCTGGATTAAAGCTATTCAATATTTTAATAGATACAGATTTATATGTACTTTGATTGCCTTTCCTAGAACCTTTATTTCGTAAATCATCAAAGGTGTCATCTAAGACAAAAGGGAATAACTGATGACGATCAAATCCATGTTCTTTACCAAATTGAAGTTCTAGTTGAATGCAGACTTTCTCAATCTGATGAGAAATAAAGCAACGCAGACAGATTTGAGCAGGTAAATAATTTTTAAGTAGCTTGAATAACTGATGTTGAATCTGGTTATCAGTAACTTCTGTTTGAGGATTGAATTGTGAAAAGTGTTTTTCGAGAAAGTTTTTGGCTAAGATAATTTCTTCAATCTTCGTATTCCCGTTAGCTCCGAGCCTGACGAGTCTCCAATATTTTGATCCAACTGTCATCGAAAACTTACTCATTGTTGACTATATAAGTCTGAAAATCGCTCTTTTCAAAACTCTGCTTCTCAAACATTTTCCTTATTATAATCTTTCACGGAAATCTAACAACTTCTTGTTGTCAGAATAATGAAATTCATCAGCAATTCTCATTTTAGAAAACAAGGAGCAAGTCAAACTTGCAGACATAGAAGAACTAAGTACATTAGAACATATTAATCGAATAGATGATTGCAAATGCTACTATCTCAAGCGATCTAAAACACATATGAAGGGTACGACCTTCAAATAGTACAAAGATCTGAGCTGTTTGTACCTCATTTATAGGGGATGCTATATGTAAAATCATTATTATTACAATGTTTTTTATATCGAACTCAGGTAAATTCGTGTGGGAGCAAAAAACCTGATGCTTTCGTGCCAAATAATTCATTATTCATTATTAATTATCCTAATATATTATCAATGACAAAATAATTCGATCGAGACAGATAATAATATGAGTTATAGAATGGATCGTGGAGCTTATGCTCAGACTTATGGCCCGACTACAGGTGATCGCATTAGACTCGCCGATACCGAACTCTGGATAGAAGTAGAACAAGATTTAACAACTTATGGAGAAGAAGTTAAATTTGGCGGGGGGAAAGTCATTCGTGATGGTATGGGGCAATCTCCCTTAACTAGAGCAGAAGGAGCAATGGATTTAGTGATTACTAATGCTCTGATTCTGGATTGGTGGGGTATTATCAAAGCTGATATTGGTATTAAAGACGGCAAAATTGCCCATATCGGTAAGGCAGGCAATCCTTACATTCAAGACAATGTAGATATTATTATCGGTCCTGCTACAGAAATTGTCGCAGGTGAAGGTTCGATCGTCACGGCTGGTGGAATTGATAGTCATATTCATTTTATCTGTCCTCAACAAATTGAAACAGCGATCGCTTCAGGTGTTACAACTATGCTAGGAGGTGGTACTGGCCCTGCTACAGGAACTAATGCCACAACTTGTACTCCAGGGGCTTGGAATATTCATCGTATGCTCGAAAGTGCCGAAGCCTTTCCCATGAATTTAGGTTTTATGGGTAAAGGTAACAGCAGTAAACCAGCAGCTTTAGTGGAGCAAATCCAAGCTGGAGCAATGGGTTTAAAGCTTCATGAAGACTGGGGAACAACCCCCGCAGCGATCGATATCTGCTTAGGAGTTGCTGATGAATACGACGTCCAAGTTGCAATTCATACCGATACCTTAAACGAAGCCGGATTTGTTGAAAGAACGGTTGAAGCCTTTAAAAATAGAGTTATTCACACCTATCACACCGAAGGTGCAGGAGGAGGACACGCTCCAGATATTATCAAAGTTTGTAGCTTAAGTAATGTCTTACCTTCCTCTACCAATCCCACTCGCCCTTACACTCTTAATACCCTTGAAGAGCATTTGGATATGCTGATGGTCTGTCATCATTTAGATAAAAATATTCCTGAAGACGTTGCCTTTGCTGAATCCCGTATTCGTCGTGAGACCATCGCCGCTGAAGATATTCTGCACGACTTGGGAGCATTTAGTATGATTGCTTCGGATTCTCAAGCCATGGGAAGAGTAGGAGAGGTAATCATTCGTACTTGGCAAACTGCCCATAAAATGAAGGTGCAACGGGGACAATTACCCGAAGAAACAGGAGAAAATGATAATTTCCGAGCAAAAAGATACGTGGCTAAATATACCATTAATCCTGCGATTACCCATGGTATTGCTGATCATGTTGGTTCAGTGGAAGTGGATAAATTAGCGGATTTATGCCTATGGAAACCTGCTTTTTTTGGAGTTAAACCTGAAATAGTCATCAAAGGAGGATTTATTGCCTATTCACAAATGGGTGATGCTAATGCGAGTATTCCTACTCCTCAACCTGTATATATGCGTCCCATGTTCGGTAGTTTTGGTAATGCGATCGCTTCAACAAGTTTAACTTTTGTCTCCCAAGAAGCCCTTAAACTAGGTATTAAAGAGCAATTAGGCTTAAAAAAACAAACAGTAGCAGTGAACAATACCCGTGAACTCAGCAAAGCAGATCTTAAACTAAATCAAGCCTTACCCCATATAGAAGTTGATCCCGAAACTTATGAAGTTAAAGCCGATGGCAAATTACTTACCTGTGAACCTGCTACGCTCTTACCTTTAGCACAAAAGTACTTCCTATTCTAAAAAAAGATGTATCGTAGAATACTTTTTTTTCGTTAATCTGATCTTAACATTTGGCAATGGTCTGTATAAAAACGTACCATAGATGAAAACTATTATAATTCACTAAAATATGAGTAATAGATTCGATCGAAGAAAATTTTTGCTTTATGGTGGAGCAACCCTTGGAAGCAGTATTTTTTTAAAAGCCTGTCAAAGTCCTGATACGGCAACTCCTCCTGAAACCGATCCAGGAACAGAAACTCCTCCTGATACAACTGCAACTGGAGATACCATCAAAGTGGGTATTCTTCATTCTTTAAGTGGAACTATGGCAATTAGTGAAACCACTGTCGTTGATGCTGAAAATTTAGCTATCAAAGAAATTAACGCCGCAGGTGGTGTTTTAGGTAAACAAATCGAAGCAGTAACCGAAGATGGAGCTTCTGATTGGCCTACTTTTGCTGAAAAAGCGAGAAAATTAATTGATCAAGATGAAGTTGTAACTATTTTTGGTTGTTGGACTTCTGCTAGTAGAAAAGCAGTACTTCCTGTTTTTGAAGAAAAAAATCATATGCTTTGGTATCCAGTGCAATATGAAGGGCAAGAATGTTCTAAAAATATTTTCTACACAGGAGCGGCACCTAACCAACAAATTGAACCTGCGGTTGATTGGTTGTTAGAAAATAAAGGCAAAGAATTCTTCCTAGTTGGTTCTGATTATGTTTTCCCTCGTACTGCGAATAACATCATTAAAGAGCAATTAAAAGCTAACGGTGGAACAACAGTTGGAGAAGATTATTTACCATTAGGTAATACAGAAGTAACTCCTATTATAACCAAAATTAAACAAGCTTTACCAAATGGCGGAGTTATTTTTAACAGTCTAAACGGTGATAGTAATGTTGCATTCTTCAAACAAATTCAAGCGGCAGGATTAACTCCAGATAAATATCCTGTTATGTCTGTAAGTGTTGCTGAAGAAGAAGTTAGACAAATTGGTACAGAATACTTGGTTGGTCACTATGCGGCGTGGAACTATTTCCAAACAGTTGATACTCCTGCAAATACTAAATTTGTAGAAGCTTTCAAAGCAGAATATGGTGATGACAGAGTAACTAACGATCCTATGGAAGCGGCTTATATCATGGTTTATCTATGGAAACAAGCTGTAGAAAAAGCAGGAACTGCGGATGATCTAGAAGCTGTACGTGCAGCGGCTGTTGGTCAAACCTTGGAAGCTCCTGAAGGTACTGTTACCATGTCTGGTAATCATCATATATCTAAAACTGTGAGAATTGGTGAAGTTAGAGATGATGGTTTATTCGACGTTGTCTCTTCTACCGATGGTCCTATAGATCCTATTCCTTGGAATCAATATGTTCCAGAAACTAAAGGTTATGCCTGTGATTGGACAAAAACAGATGTTGACAATCCTGGTAAATATAAAATCTAAGTCTATTTAAAATTAGTGAGGAGGAGAAATTTTTTACTGTTTATTTTCTCCTCAATTAATGTAATTTTGGTATCAAAAAATAGGAAATTTCACTTCTTTATTTACATTCGTTTCAATCGTGAAGAAAGTTAGAAGCTTTTAAAATAAAATTATTTATTTGTTTCTTAATTATAAGTAATTATCAATTATCAATTATCAATTATTATAGTGTCTATTTTTTTAGAAGGATTATTTAATGGCATTAGTATCGGTTCTGTGCTGTTGATTTCAGCATTAGGATTAGCGATCGTCTTTGGACTAATGGGTGTGATCAATCTTGCCCATGGTGAGTTAATGATGCTCGGTGCTTATACAACTTTTGTCGTTCAAAATATTTTTAAAGGCTTTGGTGAACCTTGGTTTGATTTTTATATTTTAGCGGCGATACCGTTCGCTTTTTTAGTTGCTGGTTTAGCAGGTTTGGCACTGGAAAAATCAGTTATTCGATATCTTTATGGACGACCGTTAGAAACTCTTTTAGCGACTTGGGGGGTGAGTTTAATCCTACAACAATTAGTTCGTAGTATTAGTAGCTCTTTATCAATTTCGATCGCTATTTTTTGCTTATTGTGGTTTACTCCTTTGTTTTTTTTATCCCGTCGTAGTAACTGGCAACAGATCAAATCTTGGGCAATAGCCATTATTTTACCGATATCCCTTGGCGTAGCAACTTTAACAGGAATTCTGATTAATAACACTGAGAACAAATCTTTAACTCGTCCTTGGTTTAGTGCCAGAAATGTTGATGTAACTGCTCCTTCTTGGTTAAGAGGAGGATTTGCTTTTGAAAATTTTCAGCTACCTTATGCCCGACTTTTTATCATCGGATTGACAATTATTTGTGTGATTGCGACTTATTGGTTTTTAAATAAATCTACTTGGGGTTTGAGGATTCGTGCTGTTACTCAAAATCGGGAAATGAGTTCTTGTTTAGGTATTCCCACGGGTAAAGTTGATGCGCTTACCTTTGCCCTCGGTTCTGGTTTAGCAGGTATTGCTGGATGTGCCATTAGTTTTTTGGGTTCTGTCGGGCCTAACACAGGACAAAATTATATTGTCGATGCTTTCATGGTGGTGGTAGTTGGAGGAGTTGGAAATCTGTTTGGTACGATTATTTCTGCTTTAGCGATCGGCATTATTAACTATATTATTATCGTGGGCAGTAGTAGTCTTGCTTTCTCTTTAAGTGCGAGTAATTCAGGTGATTTAGGATTTATTAATCTGGTTGACTTTTTTAATTTTTTTGCTACCACCAGTATGGCGAAAGTATTAGTTTTTGCTTTGATTATCGCTTTTCTACAGATTAAACCCGCTGGTATTTTTCCTCAAAAAGGCAGAGGAGTGGAATTGTAAAAATTAACAATTGACAATTGACAATTGACAATGAGTTTTTTTAAATGGAAAAAAATTAATTGAAATTATTGTCTTGTCGCTTTTTCGATTCATCTTAAATGGTTACAAAAACTATTAATTATTAATTATTAATTATTAATTATTCATCATGAATGATATTATTCCCGACTCAGCCTCTCGATTTGCCCAAAGCAAGAAACAAAAACAAAAATTTCTGATTGAAATTGCCACCGTAATCGGATTACTAATAATTTTTGCAGTAATCATGCCTTTGGTTTTACCAGAATTTCGCTTAAGACTTTTGGGACGTTTTTTATCTTTAACTATTGTTGCCCTCGGTATCGATTTAATCTGGGGTTATACAGGTTTACTTAGTTTAGGACATGGAATATTTTTTGCCTTAGGTGGTTACTGTTTGGCGATGTACCTGAACTTACAAATTCCTGAGGGTACTTTGCCTGAATTTTTTACTTTGTATGGAGTGAAAGAACTACCTTTAGTTTGGCAACCTTTTTATTCATTACCCGTAACAATTATTTTACTGACTTTTATTCCCGCTTTAGTTGCTGGTTTTTTGGGTTATCTTATTTTTCGTAATAGGATTAAAGGAGTTTATTTTTCGATTCTTACCCAAGCGGCTTTATTAGTTTTTTTCAATTTTTTCAATGGACAACAAAAACTAATTAATGGTACTAATGGATTGAAAACTGATACAGAAAAGATTTTTGGTCTTTTAGTCAGTGATCCTAAAGTACAACTCAATTTTTACCTATTAACAGTATTATTCGTTTTTCTGACTTATGTTCTCTGTCGTTGGTTAACTAGTGGTCGTTTTGGTCGCTTATTAATTGCTATTCGAGATGATGAAAATCGAGTTAGATTTACAGGTTATAATCCTACATGGTTTAAAGTGTTGGTATTTGCCATCTCAGGTGCGATCGCAGGTATTGCAGGGGCTTTTTATACCGTACAAACAGGGATTATAACTCCCAGTGTCATGCAAGTGGGGTTTTCGATCGAAATGGTGATTTGGGTAGCCGTAGGAGGTCGAGGAACTTTAGTAGGAGCAATAATTGGCACGTTATTAGTAAGACTTGCTCAAACTTTTCTGAGTGAAAAATTTCCCGAAGTTTGGTTATTTTTCCAAGGAGCATTATTTTTAATTGTCGTAACCGTATTACCCGCAGGAATTATTGGCGGTATCAGACAACTGATGATCAATATTGAAAACCGTCAAAAAGTGGTTACTTATCCCGCTATTGATATCAATCCCGAAATTCAAGCAGAGAAGGAAGAATTAGAACATGAATGATAATATTTTAGTCATCGATAATTTAACCGTTGATTTTGAGGGTTTTAAGGCTCTCAATCAATTAAATTTTTCCATGAAATCTGGAGAGCTAAGAGTTATTATTGGCCCTAATGGAGCAGGAAAAACGACCTTTCTAGACGTAATTACAGGCAAAGTGCAACCCACTGAGGGTAGCGTAACTTTTAATGGTAAAAATTTGAGGAATATTTCTGAACATGACATAGCTAGATTAGGAATTGGTCGCAAATTTCAAACCCCTCGAATTTATGTAAATTTAACTGTACGAGAAAACTTAGATTTAGCCGTTAACACCAACAAAAATTTTGTTTCTATCTTATTTCGTAAATCATCTTCTCCAGAAAAACGCACCGTCTCAGGTTTATTAGAAACTATTGGTTTAATAGCCAAAGCAGACTTACAGTCAGAATATCTTTCCCATGGAGAAAAACAACGATTAGAAATTGGTATGTTAGTTGCCCAATCTCCCGATTTACTGTTAGTGGATGAACCTGTGGCAGGTTTAACCGACGAAGAAACAGAAAATGTTGGTAATTTACTCATGAATTTAGCCGAAAGTCATTCTATTATCGTCATTGAACATGATATGGAGTTTGTCAGGCAAATTGCTCGTAATGTAACGGTACTTCATCAAGGTTCTGTTTTGTGTGAAGGTACCATGGATGTAGTGCAAAATGACCCTAGAGTAATTGAAGTGTACTTGGGAGAAGCACCATCTATGAGTGAGGAACAAATCAATATTATCCGTATAGCGGCCTCTATGGCTTGGGCAGATAATAATTTTGCTCCCGAACAATTAGAGGTTATTTTGTCTAATTTAAGTCGAGAATTTTCTGATAGTCTTATGCATCAAATGGATTTACAGCAAGAATTAAAAAACTATTTAGCTAAAAATATTCCCTTAGAAGAACTAGTACCTCAATTGAAAAATATTGAGCAGCGAGAAAAAGTCCTCAGGTTAAGTTATGAAATTATCCGTTCTAATGAAATTAATGAACAAGAAATAGTAGTTTATCAAAGACTTTTAGAGCTTTTAGATTTACCTACAGAATTGATTAAAGAAGTAGAAACAGAAATTGAAGCAAAGTACGATAAGCGAATTAATAATTAATACATTCTATTTACCGTTATTTGTCAACCGTTATAAGTGTTGGACATCTGGTAAAAGTAGAGTTTTTAAACCCATAAATAATAATTAATAAATTAAAGATGACATGACAACAGAAGTATTAGAACAACAAACTGAAAAGGATTTAAGCTTAAGAGTCTCAAATCTTAATGTCTATTATGGAGAGAGTCATATTCTACGTAATGTGGATATGAATATAGAAAAGGGCAAAATGGTCTGTCTTATCGGACGTAATGGTGTTGGTAAAACGACTCTTTTAAAAACAATAATGGGTTTGTTATCTCCTCGTAGAGGGAACATTTATTATAAAGATTCTCTACTTAATCCTCAATCAACTGATAAAAGAGTGAGAATGGGTATTGGTTATGTGCCTCAAGGTAGGGAAATTATACCTCGTTTAACGGTGGAGGAAAATTTGTTACTTGGTTTTGAAGCATTACCCAAGGGCAGAAATGGAAAAGAAAATATTCCTGAAGAAATTTTTGAGCTTTTTCCTGTCTTAAAATCGATGCTTTCCAGACGTGGCGGTGATTTAAGTGGTGGACAACAACAACAATTATCGATCGCTCGTGCTTTAGTGGGAAAACCACAATTATTATTGTTGGATGAACCGACTGAGGGGATTCAACCTTCGATTATTTTAGAAATTGAAGCAGCGGTCAAACAAATTATTCGAGAAACAGGTATTTCTGTTTTGTTAGTAGAGCAACATTTACATTTTGTGCGTCAAGCTGATAAATATTATGCGATGCAAAAAGGAGGAATTGTTGCTTCTGGAGATACAGCGAATTTGAGTTCAGAAATTATTCAACAATTTTTAGCTGTTTAAATAAAACTATAATCAAAAATTGGTAGTCCTAAACAAGTAAGGATGAGTTGTAATGGTGAACAAAAAGCCAAA
>JAALKG010000053.1 GCA_011088145.1 Cyanobacteria bacterium MH1_Bin12
CAACTTTATCATTTTTATCTTTTGGCTAAATCAAATTTAGATGCGTTTGCCCTGAGAAGAAAAGCAATTAACGGGGATAGAATGTTGTCAATGTCGAAAGGAAAGGATTCAGAGAAATCATATAAATTGTGCAATATTTGTCTGGTTAAAATTAAAACAAATAGCGTATTCAACAGGTAAAACGATTTATGAAGTTAAGCATTCTTTACTTTCTAATTATTTGAAAAAAGAATTAAAATCTCCTTCTATTATCATGTCTTTTGCGTAAGTCCTGTTATGACTCCTACTCTCACAATTATACTTTTCAGCAAACCCTACCCTATTTGGATGAAGATTTTTCATGAGTTTTGGTCACATTTAAAATAATTTCAGGCATAACATCAGGAGAAAACACCGCACCAGTTGTATGATGTCCATAAATTTCAGCAGTAGGTAAATTCTCTCCAGTCAATTTTTGTGGATCATCATTGGGTAATAATTTTAATAATGGCAGAGGAAGTAATGTTGATAAATTCGTGATTAGCAGAAGTAACCACAGATGATCAAAATTAGTTTCTGTAACTCCTAACCAATTGGTGAGTAATGCACCAAGTTCATGGGATAATAAGCCACCTAAATTCCAAATAGACATTAATAAAGCAAAGAAACTGGCTTCAATTCCTTTTGGGCAAAGACGAGCGGATAAAACTAAAACAGGCATAAAAGCGATTTGTCCCATGACTGTCAAAATTAAGCTGTCTCCTAAACTAAACCAGTGATCATCTATTCCCATTAAACGGTTAACATGAGTAACGAGCAATAAACTAGTTAAACCCAATATAGACGAAAGTACAACACTCCAACCTAATATTACTCTGAAGGAAATTTGCTTTAACCATTGCTGATATGACCAAACACCTATTAAGGCAGCTAAGCTGGTAATCAAACGAATTCTTCCTAAAAATTCGGGGCTAAATCCCAATTCATTGGTAGTGAAAAAGAAAAAAGCTGAGTCTGCACTTGGTGTGCTTTGCCAAAGGAAGATAAATAAGACTGGGGCAAAAATATATTTTTGTTTAAGGGTTTGCCATAGTTGCTTTATTTGTTGTGGTAACGGACTTAATTGGGTAGTTTCAGTGACAGGTTGTTCGATTATTAATACTGCAACGGCAACTACTAACAAAGGAAAACAAGCGGTTATCAAAAATACTTGATTGTTACCAAAATGCTCTAATAATGAACCACTAAAGTAGGCGGTAATTAAGCCACCCAGAGCAGACATTCCCCATGTTACTGATTGTAATGAACCTGATTTTTCTAAAGATTCTGATTTTGCCCTTTCTACTACTACTGAATCGACAATTACATCACTCATGGCAACGGAGAGTGATGTTCCTAATATTGCTATAACTGCTCCCCATAAGCTGTGAACAATAGTCGCTAAGCTCAACCATGCCATCGCACCTAAAAAACCTGAAAGTACTAAATAGCTACGACGACGATACTTAAATAAAGGTTTACCATCACTTAAAAAACCAATTATCGGTTTTGTTACCCAAGGAATAGAAGCAACCCCCATTAAGGCCGCTACTTGAGCAGGGGAAAGCATCAAATCATCCTTAAGGAAAAAACTAACGGCAAGCCTTGCTAAACCCAGAATACCCTGCACAAAATACACTGTGAGAATGGCAAACAATTCTGGTGTTAGTTTATTACCGAAGAGTATGTTCTTTTCGATATATTGCTTAATTTTATGATGGGGATTAATATTGATAAACATTAAGTATTTCGATGTTTAGTTACTTAATATATCTTATTATAATAATAATGACAGTGATGAAATCACTAATTCAGTATAGAAAGTTGATTCGTCTTTTCTTGTTGATGTTTTTATTTTGAGAAATCATCTTAATTTTCAGATACATATTAAGACATCTGAATTTTTTCCACCCAGTTTAAATCTAATTCCAGTAAATGATCAATACACCAGTTAGATTGTCTTTGTAGCATATGGAAGGGATAAGTATTCGCTACACCAACAACTTGTATACCAGCATTTTTAGCAGCGGAAATACCAATGGGTGTGTTTTCAATTGCCAAACAATCCGACGGTTGTAAAAATAGTTGGGGATTAAGTTGATTAAGATTTTCGATTGCTTGTAAATAACCATGGGGAGAAGGTTTACAAGTTCCCATTTCATTCCCGTCAATAATAACTGTAAAATACTGACGAAGATTGGCTTTTTCGAGGATATATTGAACTTCTTCTCCTGAGGCATCTGTTACTATTCCTAGGGGTAGATGAAGAGTTTGAGTGTGGAGAATAAATTCAACTACTTTATCGATAATGGGCAATTTATCCATTTTATCCATTACTTGTTGATAAGCGATCGCTTTTTTTTTCAGTAAGCTATCTAAATATTGATCATCAAGGATTCTGCCTCTGATAGAAAAGAGATTTTTTAAGCCAATGCGATCGCTTTTTCCTAAGTAAAATTGCTGATATTCGACACCAGAAGGAGACAAATTTTCTGCTAGTAAAATATCATCAACTAACTGTTGATGGACAAAATCATCATTGATAATTACCCCATTAAAATTAAATAAAATAGCTTTCAAACTCATAAACCGATGGCTAAAATTGATATCTAAAATAATATCTTAAATTAAAGCACCACCGCAACTTGAACCACTACCCGCAGTACAACCATAACAGTAATTTGCAGTCTGTATTTGGCTGATTAAATCAAGATTATGTTGATCAATAATGTCATCTAAAGTTATTTTTTGGCTCGAATTGGCGATCGCACTAATGTTCATCATCTGATTAAAATCGCAATCAAAAATATTTCCTAAATAATCAACAGATAGCTGATTTTTGCACATTAAATGAGGTAAAGTAGCCTGATTAAAATTATCTTCTAAAAATTGCAAATAATCTTGTGCTAAATTATTTTTTTCTAAATATAAATTAGTACGACCTACAGGTATATTTGTAATCGTAAAAAGATGATTAAATTTAACTTCAAAATGTTTAGCTAAATAATCTTTATAGCTAGCTTGTAAAGGAACTTGATTAGGTGTTAAAGCAAAATTATTATTAACTGGTAAAAGAGGATTATAAACTAGATCAATAATCAAATTAGGATCATTTCCATATCCTAATTCATTGAATTTTTGTAAGGCTAAAATCGATTTATTATAAACTCCTTTTCCTCGTTGTTGATCAACATTGTCTTCTAAATAACAGGGTAAAGAAGCAACTACTCGAATTTGATTGTCAGCAAAATATTGAGGTAAATCTTCATAACCAGACTCAAAAAAGATCGTTAAATTCGATCGAACTATGACCTCTGTATGATATTTTCTAGCTGCCGCAACTAAAGGTTTAAAACCATAGTTCATTTCCGGTGCACCACCTGTTAAATCGATCGATTCTATTTGGGGAAAACTTTCAATAATTGTAATTAATTTCTCACAAACATCAGGAGTTAATTCTTCTGTCCTCACTGGAGATGCTTCGACATGGCAATGAACACAAGCTAGATTACATTTTTTACCTAAATTAATTTGTAATACGGTAATTTTATCTTTCGTTAAATCACCATTTATTTTATTCTTAAAATTTGTTATTGTTTTATTCGTCATAAAAATTCATTCTGAATTGAGAATTGATAATTACCAAACTCTGAAATTAGAGGCTTGAAATTTAGATGTTAATTTTATTGTTCATAAATGAAGGGGTTGATTTCCCCATTTTTTTGATCAAAGTTCAATAGATAAAGATTTTTTCTCCTGTCGAACTGAGGTGAACTCTTACCCAAGATATTTCTTCTTAAAAAATAAGTTTTTCAACTATATTTTGCAGATAAATAAATTGAAAAAAGTCATCAAAAAAGGAAGATATAAAGATAGAAAATAATAGTATCTTCCCTGTTTTTAATCTGTGATAAAAGTATTAATTATTTAACAACAAGACTGTTCATTTTTGACGATCGTCTTTTCTCCATAAGTATTTCCTTTTGTCTGTTTAGGATCACGAATAACTGAAGAATTACAAGTAAAATCACCTGCTTTTTCTAAAGGTATTTCTTGTAAAGGAGAAATGGGAATTATTGAATCAGTATAAGGACTATTTTCATTAGTTAAAATGTTGAATGTTTTGTCACAAACAGCCATTCTTTCACCACGATAATAAGTATGCCCGTCATCGTCTTTTACTTGTTTCCAAGGGCCTTTATAAACTACAGCTTGGTTTCTTTCTTTACATTCTCCTTCTTTACCTTTATAAGCTCTAACCGTTAAAGAGCGGAATTCAATACCTTTAATCACCTGCCAAGGCTCGACTTCTCTGACGAGTATTTCAACACCATAAAAACCTGCATCTTCAAACATTTTCAGAAATAAATCTTCTCTAAATGCACCTGCTAAACAACCGCTCCATAAATCGGGATCATCGATAATTTCTTGAGGTAAATCTTCATCACAAACAATATCGGAAATAACAGCACGACCACCTTTTTTTAACACTCGAAAAATTTCGGCAAATAATTGTTGTTTGTCTTCTGGTTTTACCAAATTTAAAACACAATTAGAAACAACGACATCTATGCTATTATTTGCAACTAAGGTTTCTTGTTTTTTTAGACGATCGCATTCTATGTCCCATGCTTTTAAATCAGTTAAATTATGAATAGGATTACTTTTTAACCATGATTCAAGGGGAGTTAATGGTAATTTTAAATCTTGAATTTTTCCTTTGATAAACTTAGTATTTAAAAATCCTAATTTGTTAGCTATTTCTTGTTGATATTTACCTGCCAAATTAAGCATTTCATCATTAAAATTAACACCGATAACTTGACCATTCTTACCAACTTTTTGAGCAATAATATAACAGTTTTTACCCGCACCTGAACCCAAATCTACTACGACTTCTCCTTCATTAATATAGCGAGTTGGGTCACCACAACCATAATCTTTAGCAATAATTTCTTCAGGAATAATAGTTAAATAACGACCATCATATTCTGTTGGACAACATAAGCTTGGTTGATGCTCTTTAGCGCCACCTTCATATCTTTCTAATACAGAAGTTTCAATATCGTATCCCATCTTGTCTCCTAATTTTTGATAAATAACTTAATTTCTATTTTTAATTAAAGCTAGTTTAGCTTAATTTTAGCTGAAAATTATCTGAATTTTTTCGATTACAATACTTATTTAATAACTATAGCAATGCTAGTTGAGTTGTCATAATTTTAGCCAAAGTATAATTTAGAAGTCGGGATTCAAGAGTCTGTATTTTTCGATATTATATTGTCAATAATATGATTTAATTTGCTACAAATAATTTTCTTATTGCTATACTGATTAATAATTTTAATTCTTGATGATTGTACAAACATTTTTGAAACAATTAAAAAACAAGTTATAAAACAAGTTAAAATACGAAGTGAAAAGATACTCATTGAATTTGTTATGGATGAAATTCCTGTTGCTCAAAGGGAAGTAAACCCTGATAAAAAAATGGCTCGTATCCCCAGTAATATAATTTTAATATTTAGTGCTGGCTTGATCTTTTTGGTGGCTATCTGGTTTTTTTGGGGCAATAATACACAAACAGCAAATCAAAATAATTCTCAGCCAGTCATAACGACGAATAATCCTCTTTCTAATACTGATATCGAAGAACAAAATACCAATGTTGCGATAGATGAGGTAAAACAAGAGCCCACTCCCGAACATATTTTAGGACATTTACCTTATCCCGAAGCAAAAGTAGAAGAACTAAAAAATATAACTAGTGATGGTAGGATTCGTTTGAAGAGTAAAGCCGCAGAAAAGTTTCAGCAAATGCAAGAAGATGCTAGGAGACAAGGTATTTTATTGACTTCATTATCTGGTTTTCGGACTATTGCTGAGCAAGAATATTTATTTTTTGAAATTAAAGCACAACGCCAACAGGATGCTTCCACAAGAGCAGAAGTTAGCGCACCTCCGGGTTATAGTGAACATCATACCGGTTATGCGATCGATATCGGAGATGGAAATTCGCCAGCAACTAACCTCGAGACTAGTTTTGATCAAACGGCAGCTTATCAATGGTTGAGTAGAAATGCTTCTAGATATAGCTTTGAATTGTCTTTTCCTAAAGATAATTTACAAGGCATTAGCTATGAACCTTGGCATTGGCGTTATGTGGGGGATTCGAGTAGTTTAGAGACTTTTTATAAAGTACATCAATTAACAACTAATTTACAAAAATAATTACTCATTTTGCTCACTCCATAGATAAAATATTTTATGCTCAATTATTTCAATAATTTTATTTCAATAATTTCCAATTTATAATTCACATGATAGAAAGACAATGGTGGGTAGAAAAATGGCTAGAATTATTAGATTCTTACCGTTTTAAAAAGAGATTAGAAATAGGACGTAACTATTCAAGAGAAGGAAATGTTCTCAAAGTCGAATTTAAACAATCTCAATTAATAGCAGAAATACAAGGTACAGAAGAAAAACCTTACAAAGTGACTTTAGCTTTGGATATATTTTCTGATGAAGACTGGGGTTATGTTGTGGCGACAATGTCAGAAAAAGCTATTTTATCTGCCAAACTGTTGGTGGGAGAAATGCCTTTGGAAATCGAACAGGTATTTATCAAAAATGGTTTAAGTCTTTTCCCTTATAATTTGACGGAAGTTCGTTCTCGTTGTAGTTGTCCAGATAAAGCTAATCCATGTAAACATATTGCCGCAGTTTATTATCAATTAGCCGATCGATTTAGTGAAGATCCTTTTATTATCTTCCAATTACGGGGCAAAAATAAAGCCCAAATTTTAGAAGCTTTAAGAGTATCCCGTAGCTTCAAACTATCAGGTAAGGAATGGCAACCTGAAATGTTAGGTAAACTCAAACCTGCTCCTCGTCGTAAACATAGTCATAACAAAACTTCTGCTCCTTTATCTATGGATAATTTTTGGCAGTATGAGCAAGGATTAGATCCTTCTTTAGTGGAAATCAATTCTACTAGTGATCATAAAACTATTATTGATCTGTTAGGTGATATTCCTTTGTCTTACAATGATTCCCAAGCTGTTATGCAGTATCTTAATCAAGTTTATCAGACAATTCCTGAAAAAGTTCAAGCGATCGCTACTATTAGTGATAATGAATCTTCAATAATTGCAGAATCAAAATCATTAAACTGACTTTAATTTGTCTTCATATATCTTGTCAGACCATAATAGGCCAATTATATAATTAAAAATTTTTAAGTCAAGAAAAATTATTTTCTGGTCAGGAGAATCAGGTAAATAACTCAAAAATTTATCAGATCAAGCATTTACATTTGAGTCTTTATTTGTGCTAACTCCTTTTTGGATAAAGGTTGACTTATTAACTGACAATTAAAACATTCTGCGGCTGACTGAGTTAAACTATTAATGATATTTTCGATCGATAAATTACGATCGATTATCGGTGTTGGTGGTAAACAATGAAAAACTTTTTGATACAAATCTCGATCGGGATTTAAAACCATCGAACCATGCTGTAAAATATATTTTCCTCTTCTTAATTGTGCACTGCCAATAAGCTTATTCCCTTCACTATCCACTAAATCAGCATTCGTCGCTAAAGAAAAACAATTGTTAGATTTTAGATACTGTTGTTGCGGTTGTCCAAAATCTAAATCAACTCCTAACTTTTGCCAACCTTTAATTAAAAATTGACAAATATAACGATAAACCTCTTCCAAATTACCTTCACAATGGGAAGTGATTACGCAATATGTTAAATCTCCTTGATGTAAAACACCACGTCCACCACTAGGACGCTTCACAATATCAATTAATTGTCCATGATGCTCGATATTTTGCCAATGGGTTGGAAAAAAACGTTTTTGACTAAATCCTAATGAAATAGCCGTAGGATTCCATGTGTAGAATCTTAAAATGGGAGGATGATGATGATTTTGATGTTGATATAATAACCAATTATCGATCGCCATTTGTAATTTTCCTTCTGCACAAAGTAAAGGAATTAAACGCCAAGGTGAAGATGTCATCAGAGAATTGAGAGTTGAGAATTGAGAATGGATTTATATTCTAATAACGGATGGCAATCGGCGATTAGTATCTAAATGTAGGGTGGGCAATGCCCACCTTGCATCTGGAATGAGGATGTTAGCAAAGCTTTAGTTTCTGAAACTCCTGCTTGATTCAACATTCTTTTTAGTTGATAGTTTGTACCCATAATGAATATAATTTGGGCTAAAGCACTAACCATTAAAGTGACGACGGATACCTCAGAAATACTCACAAATGGAATGGCTGAAAATAATCCCACAGTTGGTAATACAGAGCTATTAGTCCCCAAAAGCATGACACTTAATGGTGGACTGAAGATTAAAGTCGAAATCGCTGCGGTGGCCACAAAGTTTCTTTTTTTTGTTTTTAGTATCAAAGTTAATTGATACACTGTGCCATAAATAATCATCATCGTTGCACTTAATACTGCCATAATCGAGATTGATAAATGTTCATCCACATCAGGGAATAACCATATCGTTGGCAGTATATATAATGTGATGATCATCATATTAACAGCGATCGCTAATGTAGCAGGACTTTTCTCTCCGATGAGCAAATCTTTAATGGCAGAATTACGATTGACACCTTCATGACGGAAACGAGACCAATCTTGCAATATTTGACGTTGAGGAGTCAAAGCTCCTATCAATAATAAAGCAAAGATAAAATTAAACACAAATAAGACTCCTAATTGTGCCTCATCATAATTTCTATCATATAATCCCTGTACAGTGAAACCAAGATTAAAAATAACAAAAAGTGCTGAGATAAAATAACTTTGAGACTTAGTAATCACAACATTTTTAGGATTATGAAAACGTCGTTTTACTCCTTGCCAGAGACAGGCAATACAAATACCATAATTTATTAAGGAAAAACCAAGGACAGTGAGAAAATTTTGTCCTAAATAATGACCATACCAATTAACCGAATTTAATCCTTCCATTGATAAGTAATCAATGGTATTAGGAGGTATAAAAGTGGAATCAACGAGATAGGCTAAAAAAGTACCAGGATAGAAAAACATCAACCAGTCAACAGAAGTATGAGTCCAATTATTTCCTTCTATCGTTACTCCTATCATCATAAACAGAAAAAAGAAGATTATTAAACTACCCAACCATGCTTGGAAATTACCTAATCCAGTAAAAACTAAACTGAACAATAAACTAGCTGTATAAAAGAATAAACAACTAGCGGCTAAAACTATATAAAAACTAATGATTAGATGAAAAGGTATATGAGCTTGTAAGCCAGCTATTAGATGTAGAGGAACGGCTAATAAGCCAAATAAATAGATTAAAATTGGTACTCCCAACATTTTGCCACCTAAAATAATCATCGCAGATTGGGGGGTAAGACGAAGAAAATTAAGGGTTTTTTTGGCTTTTTCTTTAGTCACATCAGCCATTAACATATAACTGCCAGCAACTAACAAAATTACAATCCCAATAATACTCATGGTAGTAAATAAATCTAACCACCATAATTCTTTGAGAGTTTGTACATTTCCTAGCAAGTCTTGGGTGCAATGGGCTTGAGTTGAATACTCAACGCTATTACCAGTGCAATAACGATGACCATATCTTGTTTCTACTGTAGGTAAGAGGCTATTAAAATAAAGAAATAATAGTCCTTGTCCAATAATAGAGGCAAAAGAGACGATCGCCACATTTTTAGATTTTAATCGACCTTTTATTTCTCGAAAAAATTGGGGATTCCAATCGCCGAGATTGTCAATGACACGGGGATAAATTTGAGATAGCATATTATCTATATTCTCCTCAGTTTTTCATTTAATTGATTCATTATTACGCATAATAATCTGTCTTGGTGGACTGAATTCTGAATTCAGAATGCAGAATTGAACAAACAGATAACTATGTTTATCTATATTAAGATTCGGTATAAATGGCAATTGTTCCCCAAATATCCAGTAGAGAATCAATTTTGTTTTTAGGGATAGGCAATCAGATTCAAAACTCTGACAAAACATCTTCTCTCCCAACTCCTTTTTTCTCCTGCTACTATAATCTATCATTTCAAACTTGACGGACTACTCGACTAATTCTCAATTCTCAAATTACGTTTGCTATATGTTGATAAAAAGCTTATAGCAGGTAGCTTACTGCTATAACGCATATAATTTGATAACGTATATAGAAAGGGAATAATAAAGTAAGTGGTTAAGCTCTATGAATCAAGCCAGAGACGTTCAAGTAGCAAGTATTAGTCAAAATACCAGAGTGTTTCGTTCTCGCACATGGGATCGATTAAAATTTGAAATAGAATATGGTTTAAGTCGAGGTACAACTGCTAATTCATTTTTAATCGAAGGAGATAAAATTGCATTAATAGATCCTCCTGGAGAATCTTTTTCGGATATTTTTATTTCTGCATTAGAGGCCAGAATATCTGTTGAAAAAATAGATTACATCATTTTAGGTCATATTAATCCTAATAGAGTGGTGACGATTAATAAACTCATCAACCTTATCCCTAACATTACTTTTGTCGTTTCTAATACAGGAGCAAAATCCTTACAAAATATTTTTCAGAACAATTACAGTGATACTATTGCTAATCACCCTTTAAATATCATTTCAGTTAAAAATGATTATCAATTAGATTTGGGCAAAGGACATCTGTTAGAGTTTATCACGACTCCTAATCCTCGCTATCCTGATCAACTCTTAACTTTTGATGGTCAAACTAAAATTTACTACACAGACAAATTATTTTCAGCTCATGTTTGTGGCGATCAAATTTTAGATGAAGGTTGGAAAATTTATCAAGAAGACAGACGTTATTACTTCGACTGTGTGATTGCACCTTATGCCACTCAAATCAGTAAAGCTTTAGATAAATTGAATCAAAAACAGTCACATATCTATGCTAGTGCTCATGGCCCTCTTGTCAGATATGGGCTGACAGAATTAACCTCTTTATATAAACAATGGTTGGAAGTTCAACTACAACAAACTTTGAATGTGGCGTTAATTTATGCCTCTGCCTATGGTAATACTGCTATTGTTGCTAATGCGATCGCACGTGGTATCAACAAAGCAGGAGTCAGAGTCGAATCTATCAATGCTGAATATGCTACCAATGAAGAGATTAAAACTGCGATCGAAAATTGTGATGGTTTTGTCTTTGGTTCACCTACATTAGGAGGACATGCCCCCACTCAAATACAAACAGCCTTAGGAGTCGCCCTCGCCCATGGAGATAAAAACAAAATGGTAGGTGTCTTTGGTTCTTATGGTTGGAGTGGAGAGGCAATTGACTTGTTAGAATCGAAATTTAAAGATGGTGGTTATCGCTTTGGTTTTGAAACCATCAGAGTTAAATTTAAGCCCACGGAAATAATTTTAAAAACTTGTGAAGAATCAGGTACAGACTTTTCCCAAGCCTTGAAAAAACGAAAAAAAGCCCTTCAAGGAAAACAATCCGCCGCTAGTAATACTCAGACTCCTCGTACCGAACAAGCATTAGGTCGTTTAGTGGGTTCTTTATGTATTGTTACGACTATACAAAAAGAGTTAAAAGGAGCAATGGTGGCATCTTGGGTATCTCAAGCAACCTTTAATCCTCCCGGTTTTACCATTGCTGTAGCCAAAGAAAGAGCGATCGAATCTCTGTTACCCTTAGGTAGTGATTTTGTCCTGAATATTCTGCAAGAAGGTAATCATATTGAATTAATGAAACATTTTCTTAAACCTTTTACCCCAGGAGAAGATCGTTTTGCTAATATTAATTACGAGACTGCACAAAACGGTTCTCCTATCCTGACAGATGCTTTGGCTTATTTAGAATGTAGAGTAAAAAATCGTTTAGAATGTGGAGATCATTGGATATTATATGCCACAGCTAAACAAGGAAAATTATTATCAGATACTGGTGTCACTGCCATTCACCATCGAAAATCAGGTAGTCACTATTAAGGAGCAGGGCTGTTTCTTTCTCTAATTTGTCGTCAAGGCAAGGTAATGGTTAATAGGTAATAGGTTTTGATTGTTTTTGAGGTTAAACTAGAACAAAAAAGAGTTTTAGGAGAATAATTTCAATTTAGTTATTTAATTTATGAACCTAGAACCTAAAACCTAAAATTTTTATCTATTTCCAAAAAACTTAGAGTCGACAGGGTGAGATGAAAAAGTAATAAATGGGCTTGTACATTTACTAACTATCAACTATCAATTATGTCAATCGATAACCGTAAAAAAGTACGTAAAGTTTTAGTAATTACTTTAGTATTTAACATTATCGTTCTAATACTTAAATTAGTGGTAGGAATTATTACTGGTTCATTAAGTTTACAAGCCGATGCTTTACATAGTGTGACTGATAGTGCTAATAATGTTTTAGGATTAGTCACCAATCAGCTTTCCTCTCCATATCCTGACAGAGAACATCCTTATGGACATCAAAAATTTGAAGCCTTAGGTGCTTTAGGAATAGCCGCTTTTTTGGGCATTGCCTGTTTTGAAATTTTGTCCCATGCTTTTGAGCGAATATTCAATGACATTACACCTATTAAGGTAACTGTTAATGAGTTATGGATATTGTTAATTGTCTTAGGTATCAATATTTGTGTTACTTTCTATGAAAGAAAAGTGGGACAAAAACTTAAAAGTCCACTTTTAATCGCTGATGCAACTCACACCATGAGTGATGTTTGGATTACCATTGCTGTTTTATTTGGTTTAATTGGTATTTGGCAATCGGAAGTATGGCAGATACCTCAATTACAATATCTCGATTTACTGTTGGCTTTTCCTGTGGCCTTTTTAGTTTTAAAAAGCGGTTGGCAAGTCTTAAAAACTAATTTACCTTGGTTAGTAGATGAAATTGCGATCGCACCAGAGTTGATTCACCAAATAGTAATGGAAGTACCTGAAGTTGTCAACTGTCATGATATAGCTTCAAGGGGATTATTAGGCAGACAGGTATTTATTGAAATGCACTTAATCGTCGAAAATACTGATATTAAAAGTGCCCATGATGTTACCGAAGAAATTGAACAAAGATTGACAGATAAATTCGCACCAGTAAGGATTTTGATTCATCTTGAACCCCCAGAATATCGAGCAGAAAATATCTTTTTTGAAGGATAGGCAGTCATATTCAAAACTAGAACAAAAGACTTTCTCTGCCAGCTCCTTTTTTGTTTTTTCCGCTGCTACCATAATCTATCATTTCAAACTTGACGGACTACTAGATGTTGTTTATTAAAACGTGGAGTTTGAGGAGCAATAAAACCCCATGCCTTCAGGTTGGGGATACATGGACTCCTCAAGTAATTTTGAAGCCTTCGATAGGTAGTAAAAATTATAATTATCATTCTATCAATAGTATGATAAAATTTGATTAACATTTCAACAAGTTTGTCATGCTTAAGGCAATTAAGTACCGAATTTACCCTGACAGTGACCAGAAGACTTGGTTGAATAGGTCGTTTGGCTGTTGTCGCTGGTTCTATAACTATACTTTAGATAAAACTAATCAAACCTATAAGGCAAGTGGTAAAGGTTTAAGTAGAAATACAATCATAAAACTATTACCAGAGTTAAAGAAAGAACATGAATGGTTAACTGAGCCACCATCACAAGCCTTGCAACCAGTAGCTCTAGACTTATCTAGTGCTTTTTTAAACTTTTTTGAAGGTAGAGCTAAATTCCCTCGTTTTAAGCAAAAAGGTAATCGTCAATCGATACGTTTACCTCAAGGATGTAAATTACTTAATGATACGATTAAATTGCCTAAAATAGGTGAGATATATTGTCAAATCTCAAAACGATTAGAAGGTGAACTTAAGTCTGTCACCGTGAGTAAGATACCGTCGGATAAATACTATGTTAGCTGTTTGTTTGATGATGGCAAAGAATTGCCAGAAAAATCAACAGATGGTAAAGCAATCGGCATAGATTGTGGTTTAACTCACTATGCAATAACCAGTGATGGCTCAAAGTATGGTAATCCTGAATATTATCGTCAATATGAAGCTAAATTAGCTAAACAGCAAAAGCGATTAAGTAAAAAAAGTAAAGGTTCAAATAATCGATATAAAGCTAGAGTCAAAGTAGCGAAGGTTCAAGAAAAAATATCTAGATGTAGAGAAGACTTTTTGCACAAACTATCTCGTAAAATAGTAGACGAAAACCAAGTTATATGTGTGGAAAATCTAGCAGTAAAAAACATGGTCAAAAACCATAATTTAGCTAAGTCAATTAGCGACGCAGGTTGGGGTATGTTTTGTACTATGTTGAAGTATAAGACTGAATGGGCAGGTAAAACTTACATAGAAGTAGATCGATTTTACCCAAGTTCCAAGACTTGTAATAACTGCTTACACCAAGTAAATAAATTACCTTTAAATATTCGTGAGTGGGAATGTCCAAACTGTCAGACGGTAAATGACAGAGATATTAACGCCTCAAAAAATATCAGAGATGAAGGTTTACGAATTTTAGGGGTAGGGCGTATCCCGATAGCTTCTGGAGAAAGAGTAAGACCAACTAAAGGCACTGCTTTTGCAAGGCATCGTTCTGAGAAGGAAGAATCCTCTCGTCTTTAGGCAGAGGAGTTGTCAATAAATCATTATCTTGCCATTGTGAATCTGAAAGAGGCATAATTAATAGTTAATGCTCAATCATTAGTTTTAATGCTCAAAGATAAAATTATTGTTCCTCTTGATGTTCCCGATTTCGATAATGCGATCGCATTGGTCAAAAAATTACCAGAAGTAAATTTTTGGAAAGTTGGCTTAGAATTATTTGTCGCTACAGGTGCAGACATTCTCAAATATTTAAAAGACGAAAATAAACAAATTTTTCTCGATCTGAAATTTCATGACATTCCTAACACCGTTAAAGGTGCAACTCAATCGGCTTTAAAATATGAAGTTGATTTACTTACCCTTCATGCTGTCGCAGGAAGAGATGCTTTAACTGCGGCAAGCGAAGTGATTAAAAACGCAGGTGCATCCCCTACCAAATTGTTAGCGATTACCATTTTAACCAGCATTAATAGTCGTCAATTAGCTTTTGACCTCAAAGTTCCCATTGAGCTACCAGAATACGCTTTAAGCAATGCTTTCATGGCACAAGAATGTGGTATCGATGGAGCAGTTTGTTCTCCCCATGAAGTAGCCCAATTAAGAAATATTTGTGGTGATGATTTTCTTTTAGTTTGTCCGGGAGTACGTCCAACTTGGGCCGCAAAAGGTGATCAAAAAAGGATTATGACACCCCAACAAGCATTACAGCAAGGAGCAAGTTATTTAGTGATTGGTAGACCAATTATTCAAGCGGAAAATCCTCAACAAGCGTGGGAAAAAATAGTAGAGGAGATTAATGAATAACGAACAAATTAAAGTTTATCATGTAAAGTATTGTGCGATCGAGATTATAGGTACAAAATGAAATTACCTTTCTACCAGCGTTTATTCTATCTTGTGATATTGACTAGTTCAAATTTTTTATTGAACGATGGTTTAAGGACGAAAAAATCAATAGCAGAAGATCATAATGCACCAAAAATGACTAGTTGTCCCCAAGAATTAGTTAGTTTTGGCAATTTACTAACTAGTCATATTACTGAATATGGCAATAGGGTAATTCAAAAAAGTGGTAAGTATTCTCGAAAATTAGATTTTTTTCCCGCTTATATTATCACTGCCAGCAAACCTGAATTTGAACCCTTATCTTTCAATCAATTTCAATCGGAGAAACAAACAATTCCTGATGGCGTGAAACAAATTTTTTTTACTAGTTTAGAAAGACAATATTCTAATAATAAAACCTTGATTCAAACACAAAATTATCATTGGTTAATTATGAATCAAACTAGTGAAGGATGGAATTTAGTCATGGCATTCACTCGATTTGGTTATCCTCAAGGAGATAAATTTGTTGTTTCTCCTGCTCGTAATACAACCAATGGTGTCATTGGACAAGCTGTCAAAATATGGCTGAAAGATTGCAATTTTGGCACATTAAGAGAGTATACAATTAAGAACTGATATTACGCAAAATCAAGAAATTGTATTAGGTATTAGGGCGTGTCATCAATTAGAACTTAAAACAAGATAGAATATACCCCTAAGT
>JAALKG010000054.1 GCA_011088145.1 Cyanobacteria bacterium MH1_Bin12
TGGTATTCATTTAGCAGCGATCGTCATTTGGCTTAATTGATGACACGCCCTAGGTGCGGTTTTTGCATCTTGGGTTAATTAGAAACTATTGAATAGTCATGAAACCTACGCCAAAGACTTCTGGAGACAACATCCGTAGGGGCAGAATATATTCTGCCCCTAGCAAATATAATATTACTCATAATAGAAAGTAGGTGAGAAATAAATATTTGAGTACTCTATCTCGTACTTAAAAAACCCACATCAAAAAGGTTAATCTATGTGTCCTCTGTGTTCTCTGTGGTTAAATAATAAACAAAAGACAAAAGTTAGAGATTCCTACTCAGATGTTAACGAAAATGTCAAGACATCGATAATCAAAAAAATTAAGTGCATAACATTAATTATTATTAGAATTTCTTTCAGGAAATAATGTGTATAGTAGTCTACTAATATAGACTTTCCCTACAACTTCTTTTTTTTCTATGATACTTTGTGATGATAAATTAGATTTTTCTATATTATCTGACTCTGATGATTCTTGAGGATCAATAGTTGAAGGGGCTTGACTATTGACTTGTTGCGTAGCAGATTCTAGATTGTTATTATTTTCTTTATCTTTCTCTGTAGCAATTGATTGTTGGGAAATATCCTTTTGATCGTATTCTTTTTGAGACTCTGAGTTGTTAACCGTATTTGGAAAATTGTTATTGTACTCAGAAGATAAATTATCTATTGTTTCCTTTTCTGATGGAGGAGTTTTCGTCTTAGAATAATTATTCCTATTTAATTGGTTAATTTTATCAATTAGACTATTTTGAGAATATAGATCATTCCTTTTCTGTTCTGTCGCAATTTCTGTGGTTTCTTTTTCTTCTTCTTGTTCGACGATTTCTTTTTTTGAAATAGCTTGTGTGGGAAATTCTTCGCTCTTATCTATAACAACGGCTTCATCTTTGACAACATCTAATGTACGAGAACAATCTCCAATAATTGCACCCGCAGGAATAACTGCCAAATTTTCAATAACGGCATGATAAACAGTAACAGAAGTTCCTAAAGAAGCTTGACTACCTATAGTACAACTTCCTAAAATTAAAGTTCCAGCACCCAAGATTGCATTTGATTTTATTTCTACATCACCTTCATGAGCAGTAATAATAGTTCCCATACCTAAACACACACCAGCATGAATTGTTATTTTATGACCAGGAGTTGCATTTAAAATAACTCCCGAAGCAATAATAACGCCCGAATCAATGAAAACATCACCTCGCATTTGAGGGACTTCGATAGAATTTGGTTGAAGAATGGGTAAAGACATTCTGATTAATTACAGATAATATTCTCAAATAAATAGATCTAGCAATGAAAAACTAATAATGAGAACACTTATAGTTGATAAATATATTACAAACAGTAAAAATTAATTAGACTATTATTATTTAATAAAATCATCAAAAAAACGTTTGCAAGGTCGAATGAGACTAGAGGGATAACCTACAAGTTTAACGATGGGAATCCATCTAAGAAAAAATATAAGTACGACCAAATCAAATTAAGTAATAGATAAAAGATAATTGTCTGTGTTAAAACCAAAAAATAAAACTATTTCTTTCTTATTTACAAGAGAGATTAACTTCAGTTAACGATCAATTATCCAATATCCATTATTAATTACTCAAAACTAAGGTCTTTGAATAATGGTTTCTAAAACACGTCTTTTCGCTGCGGCATCAATACCAATTAAACGGACATATTCACCATTATGATCTTGTAAGCAACCTTCCAAAGCAGAGATAACTTGACCTTCACTTCTGCTATCGATAGGACTACAAGATTTCCAAGATTTAGCTCTGAAATGGCGTTGATCAGCATGCTCAGTTCCAATTTTATATCCTTGGGATAACAAAGAACGAATTTGACTGACAGTATCAGCATCTAAAGATGAAGAACTACCAAAACCATTGCTAACATTGCCGTTACCTGAGCCATTATTATAATTTGTAGAAGTAGTTCTAGGTTGAGTAGTTTCTCCTGGACGTTGAATAATCATTTCGAGTACACGTCTTCTGGCTTGACTATCAATACCAATTAAACGAACGTATTCACCATTATGTTCCTGTAAACATCCTTCTAAAGCAGAAATAACTTGACTTTCACTTCTGCTATCAATAGGAGCACAAGATTTCCAAGATTTAGCTCTGAAATGACGTTTATCGGCGTGTTCAGTTCCAATTTTATACCCTTGAGAGAGTAGGCTATGTACTTGTTGAACAGCTTCAGAACTTAAGCTAGTATTACCGTTAAAGCTAGAACCTTGATAATTACTAGTCGAACCATTACCACTAGAGTAAGGTTGTTCAGGGCGTTGAATAACTGTTTGGGAAACACGACGTTTTGCTTGAGAATCAACTCCCACAATCTGTACGTATTCGCCTGCAAATTCCTGTAAATAGCCTTGAATGGTACTAATAGCCTGACTGACGGAACCATTACTAATGCTAGGGGCTGTCAACCAAGATTTAGTTTTAAAACGGCGTTTATCAGCATGTTCTACACCGATTTTATAACCACTTTGAACTAAGGAACGAACTTCACTAACCCAATCTGAATTGCCGTTAGTTTGGGCAACAGGAGCAGAAATTCTGCGACTAGAACCATTACTAGTAGTTCTAACGGGTGTAGGTTGTCCGGGATTATCATCAGGTCGTTGAATGACCATTTCTAAGACACGACGTTTAGCTTGAGGATCAACTCCAATTAAACGAACATATTCTCCTTGATACTCAAAGAGTAAATTTCCTAACTCGGCGATAATAGCACTTTCGTTAGTCGCACTCAAAGATGCAGTTAACCAAGATTTGGTTTTGAAACGACGTTTGTTAGCGTGTTCTACACCAATGGTATAACCTTGTCTGAGTAAGGAGCTGATTTGATTAACAATATCTGTACTTAAACTCATATTAGTTACTGTTTGAGAACCATTATTGTGATTAGGGGCAAATTGCCCAGTTTGCGATCGATATTCATCTCTAATAGGATTAATACAAGCTGAATTTTGCGCACAATTATAACCCGCAACTAAGGCTTCATTGATATGAACTACATGAGCGGCAAATTCTCGATCTTCTGGTTGCACATCAGGTAAACGATCTGCTTGTTGCTGATTGGTAATTACTGCACCAGAGGGAACATATTTTCCGGGGGGGATTTCTACATCCTGAATTAAGGCATGCATCATAACGATACAGCCATTTCCTACCTTGGCATTGAATACAGTAGAACGGAAACCAATAAAACAATTATCACCCACATAGGCTGGACCATGAATCAAGGCTAAGTGTGTAATACAGGTATCTGTTCCAATCCATACTGAATATTGCTTGCCGTCATCCCCTTGAACTCTTCCTTGTTCTAAGCCATGAATGACAACTCCATCTTGAACGTTACTGCGATCGCCAATATAAAAAGGTGTACCTTCGTCTGCACGAATGGAAGTACCTGGAGCGACTAGAACGTTAGTTCCAACAGTAACATCTCCAATCAAATAAGAGAAAGAGTGAACGTAAGCAGAGTTATCTACTTGTGGTTCGGCTAAATTCTTTGACCAAGGAGTTGGGGGAGCAGCCATACTTGGGATGTTCACTGTAAACCTCCACGATAATTATTGCATTGAGCCATTTAGGGATTGACTGAGACTCAATATTCTCTGTCCCTAAAAATTAATGTTATTTTTGAAATTATTAATTACAAATTACAATAGTAGAAAAGTATTTAATATAATCTTTCTGCATCTCTTTTGCTATAAAGCGTTTGGGATGCAATTGTTACTGTGTCTATAATGCCGACAACCATTGCATCAACAGGACGGTCTTCATGCCCGATTTCTTTACGAGCAGAACTACCACGGGTAACTAGTACCCATTCATTTATTCCTGCACCGACGGTATCCCCAGCTACTTCACAATTTGGCAAAGGATTCCCGTCTGCATCCAAAAACTGTACGAGGAGTAATTTAACACCTGTTAAAGTTCTTGACTTGTGGGTACTAACAACTGTCCCACATACTTTAGCAATTTGCATTAATTAAATCCCTGACTATGGACGTCTTAAAGGACGAGGATTAACACTTTCTCTGAATTGTTCTACTTCTTCGGTATAACGGATTGGTAGTACGTATTCGAGGTTTTCGTGGGGACGAGCAATAATATGGTGTGATAAAACCTGTCCACCTTTAACTCTTTTTACGTTTTCAATTCCTGCGGAGACAGAAGCTTGTACTTCAGAAACATCTCCTCTGACGATAACAGTTACACGACCACTACCGATTTTTTCATAACCTACTAAGGTAACACGAGCGGCTTTCACCATGGCATCAGCGGCTTCTACTACTGCGGGAAAACCTAAGGTTTCGACCATTCCTACTGCAATTGACATAATAGTTTGGGGATATTTTGTTTCGGAGGATAAAGAAGTCAATTAATCAAGGTGTAATACCTTTAAGATTGACAATAAATATAATTAAACTTAAAAATTTTGTTATTAGTAATTTCGGAATTGTTCTACTTCTTCGGTATAACGAATTGGTAATACATATTCCAAGTTTTCATGAGGACGAGCAATGATATGGGTTGACAATACTTCACCACCACTTACTCTATTGGCAGCCTCAATCCCTGCGGATATGGATGCTTGTACTTCGGAGACATCTCCACGAATAATAACAGTAACACGACCGCTACCGATTTTTTCGTAACCTACTAAGGTAACACGAGCGGCTTTCACCATGGCATCCGCGGCTTCTACTACAGCGGGGAAACCTAATGTCTCGATCATACCTACTGCAATTGGCATTTTCTTTTTCCCTTGATATACTAATAATTTTACTTAAAAGGCAAATTTAAGTCGTTCACTTTTAGATGTTTTCATCATGGTTGCTATGATTGTTAAAAATCTTTGATGGAGATTTTTCCCATTAGCACAGATGAATTTTTATTTCTTTTTTGGTGATTAACTGTAAATCTGAGATATTTTAAAATCTATCTAGATTAAGCATAAACAAGCATGGTACGTTTGACAAGATAAATGACGATGATATTTATTAATCTCTTCCTTAACTATTGTTAATACTTAATGTGTATTTTTTATAAAATTAGATTTTAAAGTTAACAAAATTTTTTCTTTGAGTCTTTTTTGTTTTCTTTTTGGCTCTTTTTTGAACTTTCTTTATTAATTATGTTATCTTTGGTATCATTGCGTTATAGCTTTTAATTTGGCATTCAAATCTTGTCACTCTCAAGATCTTTATGGGAGTAATTAAACTATCTATAATTAAGATATTATAGATTAATTAAATATTTGTTGATTGATTTTTTAACGTCGGATATGCAAATGATATTGTTAAAACTAATGAACTATATTGCGATCGCTTATATTAAAATCTTTGATTTTTTTCAATAAGTATTTATCCTCATAATATACTTGTTTTTAAATTTATATCATTGACTTTTAAGCTAACATCTAAATTTTTTTGTATGAGTTCAGCTAATAATTATAAAGGAGTTTAAAATTGTCAAATTTGAGCAGTAAAATAATGACAAATTACATGAACAAAAATCAAACTGGCTTATGACTATTTTAGTAACTGGTGGTGCGGGTTATATTGGTTCTCATACGGTTAGGCTGTTGAACAAGCAAGGTTATGACATTCTCATTTTTGATAATTTGGTTTATGGGCATGGGGATGTTGCTCAAAAATTAAACATACCTTTAATTAAAGGAGATTTAAGCAATGGTCAATTATTAGATCAAGTATTTGCTAAACATAATATTGAAGCGGTAATTCATTTTGCAGCTTATGCTTATGTGGGTGAATCGATGACTAATCCCGCTAAATATTACCGTAACAATGTGGTTTCTACTCTCAATTTATTGGAAGCGATGGAAAATGCTGGGGTAAGAAACATCGTCTTTTCTTCCACTTGTGCTACTTATGGCATTCCTGAAGAAATACCCATAACTGAAACTCATCCGCAAAATCCTATCAACACTTACGGTTATACAAAATTAGTAGTAGAAAACATCTTAGCTGACTTTCAAAGGGCTTATAACTGGGAATATGTGGCATTTCGTTACTTTAATGCCGCTGGTGCATCTGCTGATGGTTTAATCGGAGAAGATCATGATCCTGAACCTCATTTAATTCCTTTAATTTTATATGCGGCATTGGGGAAAAGAGATTCTATTTCTATTTTAGGGGATGATTATCCCACTCCTGACGGTACTTGTATTCGAGATTATATTCATGTGGAAGATTTGGCCCAAGCTCATTTGTTGGGATTAGAATATCTGCTCAAAGGGGGAAAAAGTGATGTTTTTAATCTGGGCAATGGTAATGGTTTTTCCGTCAAAGAAGTGATTGCGGCTGCAAAGAAAATTACCCAAGTAGATTTTACGGTAAAAAATGACGATCGTCGTTCAGGTGATCCTGCTATGTTAGTTGGTAGTAGTACCAAAGCCCAAAATATTTTGGGATGGCAACCAAAATATCCAGAGATTGAAACTATTATCAGTCATGCTTGGCAATGGCATAAACATAGACACAGTAAGCAATTGACAATTGACAATTGACAATTGATAATTGATAATTTTCAGTTTCATACTTACGGCAATCACCCTTATGGCTTAAAGGTTGTCATCAAGATTTTAAATTACTAAACCAAATCTCATAAATAGAATTCAATAGAATTGAGAACTTTGATTGGAGGAAGATGATGAATAATTATTATAATTTGAAGCAAATTACCGAACCTATTACTAACGCAAAACCAGAAATCAAGACGATCGTCGAACAGGTTTTACAATTAGAAAAAGAGAAATTATCACAAAAAAGTTTACGTTATATAAATGATGATATTTTAGAGATTATTAAACAGAATATAAAATGAAAATTATTAGCATTCAATTATTTAATTTTCGTCAATTTTATGATCTAACTCCTATTATTTACTTTGGTAGTGGAGAAAAAAATACAACTATTATTCATGGTAATAACGGTTCAGGGAAAACTACTATTTTAAATGCCTTTACATGGGTATTATATGAAGAGTTTACAGGAGCATTTAATGAACCAAAATCACTAATTAATAAAAGAGTGATTCAAGAAATAGAATTAGATAACTCCAAAGAATGTTTTGTGGAGGTTGTGTTTGAACACGATTATAAAACTTATCAATTAAAAAGAAAATTTTGTGTTTATCGTCATCAAAATAAATCTTTAAAAATAACTAAGCCGCAATTATTTATGATGGTTGCTGATGATGATGGAAAATGGAAACCGCCTTTGCAACAACCTCAGGATATAATTGAAAAAATTTTACCCAAAAGTTTATATCAATATTTTTTCTTTGATGGAGAACAGATTGATCATCTTTTAAGAGGAGAAGAAAAACAAAAAATTGCTGAAGATACAAAAGAGTTAATTGGCATCAAAGTATTACAAAGAGCGGTTAATCATTTACAAAATGCAGAAAAAACTCTACATCAGGAGTTAGTTAGCTTGGGAGATTTAGAGATAAAAAAATTAGTTAAACAAAAAGAAGATATAGAAAATAATCAGCAGAAATATGTTAAAGATAATCAGTTAATTATTCATAGATTGAATTTATTAAAAACTGAAAAAGATAATTTTACTCAACAAATGTTATTTATGAGTGGGATTGAAAATTTACAGCAATTAAAACAAAGATTATTAGGGGAAGAAAAAGAATTAAGACAAAAATTAGTTTCAACTAAACAAAGGGTTCAAAGAAAAATATCTACTCAAGGATATTTAGTTTTTTCTTCTTCTATGATAGTAGAATTGAAGGAATTAATGACTGAATTAAGAAAGAAAAAAAACTTACCCTATGGAATACAAAAACAGTTTATTCAACAATTATTAAAACAACAAAAATGCATTTGTGGCACAGATTTAATTCCTCAAACAAATAGTTATCAAGAAGTGGCAAAATTGCAAGATAAAGCCAGTCAGATTGAAATAGAAGAAACCATTATTAGATTAGAAACTCAAGTTAATCAATTTTCTCAAGAATTAACTACATTTTGGCAAGACATTGATCAATATAAAACGAATCTTAATCAATGGCGTATTCAATTAGGTGAAGTGGAAAATAAATTAGATGATATTAATGAACAATTACGTCAATATCCTGATCAAAATATACAATCAATGCAGAAAAAGTTGGATGATCTTGAACAACATATCAGACAATTAACTTTAAATCAAGGGGAAATAAATGCCCAAATAGAGGAGATTGAAGATGATTTAATTAGTTTAGATAAACAAATAAAAAAACAAGAGATTAAAGTTGAAAAACAAGCATTAATAATGCGTCGTATTAATGCCACTCAAGAAGCGATCGCATGTATTTTCGAAGTACAAAAAAGATTAGAACATCAATTTAGAATAGCTTTAGAAAAAAGATGACAAGAAATTTTTGAATCGATTTCTTTCACTCCTTATCAACCTCATTTAAGTAATAATTATGAGCTAAGTTTACTCGAATATACTTCAGGAGAGCCTCTGACTGTTGCAGCTTCAACAGGAGAAAATCAGATTTTAAGTTGATCTTTGATTGGTGCAATTATTGATATGGTCAGAGAATGGTCACAACAAAGTAGTTTAATGGGATTAGATTCTAGTAAATTTCCGATAATTATGGATTCTCCTTTTGGTAGTTTGGACGAAATTTATCGTCGTCAGATTGCTAAATCTATTCCTAAATTAGCTAATCAATTAGTAGTTTTAGTAACTAAAACACAATGGCGAAATGAAGTAGAAAAAGAAATTAATTCTTACATTAATAAACAATATATTTTGGTATATCATTCCCCTAAACAAGATTGTCAATTAGATTCCATTTTCCTTGATGAAATTAAGTATCCTTTGGTTAAAAAAAGTCAAAATGAATTTGAATATACCGAAATTATTACTGTGGGTAATTATAATTATTAATTATTTTAAAGTTTGCCATTAATTGCTCCATTAAAACCATAAATTTCTCGACTGCCACCAATATTGACCAGTTCCACCTCTTTTTCGTCCCCTGGTTCAAATCGTACCGCTGTTCCAGCAGGAATATTCAATCTCATTCCTTTGGTTTTTTCTCGATCAAAATTTAATGCTGAATTGACTTCATAGAAATGAAAATGAGAACCTATTTGGATAGGGCGATCGCCTGTATTACCGACTTCTATCTTAATTGTGGGGCGATTAGCATTTAATTCAATTTCTCCTGATTGAGTAATCATTTCTCCTGGAATCATAATTTAAACCTCTTAACTTTAAAACTAAACATTTAACGAATAGGTTGGTGAACTGTAACCAATTTAGTACCATCGGGAAAAGTCGCTTCTACTTGTACTTCAGGAATCATACTAGTAATTCCTTCCATAACATCATCTGTGGTTAAAATAGTTTGTCCATAGCTCATCAATTCAGCCACAGTTTTACCCTCTCTTGCCCCTTCTAAAATTTCCGCAGTAATATAAGCAACTGCTTCAGGATAATTGAGTTTGAGACCTTTAGCCTTACGTCTTTCGGCGAGTAAAGCAGCTGTAAAAATTAATAGTTTATCTTTTTCTTGGGGTGACAGTTGCATGATTATTTAGGTAGTAAGCCTGATTTGAAAATGAAACGTTTCTCAACTTGTTTTTTTGATATGTTACCAGATATTCAATAGACAAGCTTAATTTGTAATGAAATGATCTAAGAAATTAACTAAGTTGAAATTTAATAAAGTTAAATTACATTCTCAAAATTATTGGTCAACAAAATTAATGAAAGACTCTTTTTTTTTTAATTACTTCTACAATTGGTTCTTAAAGATGCCATTTTAAATAGATAAAAGATAAAGAGCATGATTGCGACTCCAGAACAAATAATCAATTCCCATGAGACTGTTGACTCCAATGATAAAGTTGCAGTTTTGTTAATGGGATACGGTGAAGTTGAAAGTTATGAAGACTTTGCTAATTACAATGAGGAAGCATTAAATTTATTAACTGCTAAATTTGCTCCTGTACCTACTTGGATTTATCCTCCTTTAGCTAAAATTTTAGCTATGTTTGATTTACACGAGTGGAGTCACCAACATGGTAATTTTATTTCCCCTCATAATCAAATATTTGAACGCCAACGTCATAATATAGCACATTGCTTGCATGATAAATGGGGCGATCGAGTTAAGGTATTCAAAGCATTTAACTTTTGCCGTCCTCATTTACCTTCCCAAGTTTTAGAAACAATTAAAGCAGAAGGTTTTAGCAAAATTTTGATTTATCCATTGTTAGTTGTCGATTCCATTTTTACTAGTGGAATTGCAGTTGAACAAATTAATGAAGGATTAGCCAAACCAGATAATGAGACAGAACATTGGGTAAAAGGAATTCGTTATCTACCTTCTTTTTATAACGAGCCTAAATACATTGAATTGATGGGCAAGTTAGTCGAAAAAGAAATTCAAGATAAATTAAGTAAAGCTTATATACCTTCAGAAATTGGCATTGTGTTGATGAATCACGGTTGTCCTCATGAAGCTAAAGGTTTTACTTCTGGTATTGATGAAAGTCAAACGTTATACGAGTTAGTTAGAGAAAGATTAATCAATCGTTTTCCTTTAATCTCTGTGGGTTGGTTGAACCATCAAACACCTATGATTAAATGGACTCAACCTCATGCCCAGTTAGCTGGTAAAAACTTGGTTGAATTGGGTGCCAAAGCTTTAGTGTTTATGCCCATTGGGTTTGTGACTGAAAATCACGAAACTTTACTCGATGTTGAGCATATTATTGAGTCTTTACAGAAGAAGTATCCTCAAATTAATTGTGTGCAAATGGAATGTGCGAATGATAACCCTGAATTTTGTGAGATCGCAGCAGACTGGGTAAATCCTTTAATTGATTCTTTATTAACAGAAGATGAAATGTTGGTAAATCCTAGTTTAGCTAGTGCTAATTACTCTCGTAGTAAGCATAATCATCATCATCACGATCATGATCATAATCATAGCCATGATCATCACCATCACTAATTGATTGTTGAAAAGGTTGTAAGAACAATTTTTCGCTTCCTAAATCCCCCAACTTTGGAGGACTTTAAACTCTTGTTCCCCCAAAGTTGGGGCTAGGGGGCATTCTCTAAGGATTGAATCTCAAAACTCACTTTGGTTAGTAAAAGTAGAGGTGTTGCTTGCAACATCTCTATAACTGTTTAAAATATCAAAAATCTGCAAAAGATAACAATAATCGATCGCTTTGCTTACTTGTGAGTTAATCTAGTTTAAATAGAGATTAAGACCAGTTTGAATTAAGGTTATGACTAAGACAGATATTAGTACCAGTGATTTGTATCAAGAAGTAACTTTTTTGTTAGAACAGTTAAGTAAAAAGACTGATAAAGAAGAAAAGTTAGCCCAAATATATCGACTTCTCAAAAACGAAGATATAGACACACAAACCTCTCCACAGGAAAAAACTGATAATTTATATGATCACTTTTATCAAACAATTCAACCTTTATTAGAAAGATTATATGGTTACGAAAAAAGTCAAGAGTTATCAGAGACTATCTACCAACTAATACAAGGTAAATTTGCTCCATCAATTACTGTCGATTTGAATAAGTGGAGTGAAAATGACATCAAATTGATCACTTATGGAGATACTATCTATTCTGAGATAGAAGAAAAACCCCTTGCCACTTTGGCTAGTTTTTTGAATAATTATTTAAAAGACACTGTTACAGGTGTACATATTTTGCCCTTTAACCCTTACAGTTCCGATGATGGATTTGCCGTTATTGATTACTTGCAAGTAAATCCCCATTTAGGTGATTGGGATGATGTTTCTTTGATTGCTAATGATTTTAACTTGATGGTTGATTTAGTAATTAATCATGTCTCTTCCCAACACGAATGGTTTCAGCAATTTTTGGTAGGAGAAACCCCCGGTTGTCATTATTTTATTGAAGCGAATCCCGAAGAAGATTTATCGCAAGTTATTCGTCCACGTAGTAGTCCTTTGCTGACGGAAGTAGAAACAAAAACAGGCAGGAAATACGTTTGGAGTACCTTTAGTGAAGATCAAATAGATGTTAATTTTGCTAATCCCGATATGTTCGTCGAATATATCAGAATTATCGTTTTTTACATTCAATTAGGTGTTAAATATATTCGTTTAGATGCAGTGGGTTTTTTGTGGAAGAAAATTGGTACTCCCTGTATTCATTTGTCTGAAACTCATACAGCCATTCGTTTGATCCGAGAAGTAGTACAGATGCTTGACCCTAGTGTGGCGATTATTACCGAGACGAATGTACCTAACTGGGAGAATGTTAGTTATTTTGGCAATAGCGATGAAGCTCATATGATCTACAATTTTAGCTTACCCCCGTTGTTACTCAATGCTTTAATGCAGGGAAAATCGGAACATTTGCAAACGTGGATGATGCGTATGCCTCCTGCCCAGAAAGGATGTGCTTATTTTAATTTTACGGCTTCCCATGACGGTATTGGTTTACGCCCTGCCGAAGGTTTGTTAAAAGATGATGAATATCAAGCTTTATTGGAGACTATGGAAAGTTTTGGCGGTAAAATCAGTGATCGTCAGAAAGCCGATGGTAGTAATTCGCCTTATGAAATCAATATTTCTTGGTTTTCAGCGATGAAAGGGACTGTAGAAGGTGAAGATCAATGGCAAATCGATCGCTTATTATGTTCACAAACGATTATGCTAGGTTTAGAAGGTATTCCTGCTTTATATATTCATAATTTATTAGCAACGGAAAACTACCTAGAAGGGGTCGAAAAAACAAGACATAATCGCACTATTAATCGTTATAAATGGAATTATGATCAGTTAGTAGAACGTTTAAATGACCCTAATTCTGACCAAAGTATTGTTTTAGATAAATTATCTAATTTGATCAAAATTCGTCGTCAACAACCTGCTTTTCACCCTAATACGACTCAATATACTTTACATCCATTAAATCCTGCTTTATTTGCTTTTTGGCGACAAAGTATCGATCGTCAACAAAGTATTTTCTGCATTCATAATCTTAGTAATCAAGATCAATATTTGAATCTTTCTGAATTTAATTTAATTGATTTAGATGGATGGTTTGATTTAATTACCAATAAAGCGATCGATAATATTCATCACCAATACACCTTACAACCCTATCAGTGTCTTTGGATTACTAATCATGGAGACTAACGTAAAAATATCAAATTAATTTTCAATGTGTATCTTCTGCGGTAATATCTGGTGGTGCTAAATAAAGATTAGTTACTGGTTTGGTGGTAATTTTTTTTCCATTTTCATATACTTCTAAACCTTGATAACTAATAGTATATTTTTTCTTTTGATTTGCTTTAGTTTCATAACTCAAACTAGCAGTCAAATTGGCAGGTAGATTAATTAATGGAGCAGAATTATTTTTAGATTTTTGAATGTAGTTTAAATTGATAGAATTGATATCTTCGTCGGCCTCTATACAGATATAAATATTATCTGTTGCTGTTTCAAAAACTTGTACAGGTTTTTTATCTTGACAAATCTCGATCGCTTCTTGTTTTTTTTCTCCTGACAAAATTCTTAATCTAGCTCCTGTTTTTTGATGAGTTGTATCAACTACAGGATCAATTCTTTTGATAATACTAGCCTGAATAATTTTGAAATCAAAGGGACTGATATTATAAATTTTACTATTAGGATCAGATAGCTCTCCTTCTAATGCAGCATAGGTGGGAAAAGTTCCAAATGCAGGAAGATTTGCTAATTCTTGCTCTTGATTTTTATCTAATTTAATTAAAGTTTTTTCTTCATTTTGATTACAGATAAAAATCCAAGAATCTTTTAGCTTAAAACTTGCTTCCAAAGATTTATTAACACAAATATTATTATCTGCTTTGGCAAATTTGTGACCTGAAATAGTTAATAATAAAGTTAAAATCAAGAATTTATTAAACTTTTTATTCATAGTGAAAATATTTTTTTTATGAATGATTAAAAAATGTCAAAATCCCCACCTCTTTTTGATTTCAAAAAGTTTGGCTAATTTGAAGATAAAATTGTTAGGCATAATAATGGTAACGTATTCATAAAATTAATGGCTCATTGAGCTCAAAAAAAGCATTGTTGAGGCTTTTTAGTTATCAAAAAATCGAGGGTTTAAAACCTCGCCTTGATCGGCGTGAATATTTTTGATGGTAGTAACGGTGCTATTTTCAAAAATCACCTTTGCCCTTTGCCCTTTGAACTTTGCCCTTTTGACGCAATCTTTTGGCGGGAAGGAAGTATCTTTATTTATTATTGTTTAAAAGATCTTTGAAGCCCAAACTAGTATCTAAATTTTTGGGAAAAATCTACATATAGACATAAACAATAATTCGGTCATTACTCCATTTAGAATCGGCAATCAGTCATAATAGAGATTAAAGATTGTTACAAAAAGTTATATTCTAAAAAAAAGAGCAATCATAAATTATCTATAAATCGATCGAGTAAAAATAATGCGAGTAATTCTAATGACAGGAAAAGGTGGAGTGGGTAAAACATCCGTTGCTGCCGCCACAGGATTAAAATGTGCAGAACAAGGACATAAAACTCTTGTCTTAAGTACTGATCCTGCCCATTCTTTAGCAGATAGCTTCGATCGAGAATTAGGTCACGAGCCTCAAAAAATCACGGAAAATCTTTGGGGTGCAGAGCTAGATGCACTCATGGAATTAGAAGGTAATTGGGGAGCAGTTAAACGTTATATTAGTGAGGTTTTACAAGCTAGAGGCTTAGATGGGGTACAAGCAGAAGAATTAGCAATTCTCCCGGGAATGGACGAAATTTTTGGCTTAGTCAGGATGAAAAGACATTATGACGAAGGAGACTATGATGTTTTAATTATTGATTCTGCCCCTACAGGCACAGCCTTAAGATTGCTCAGTCTACCCGAAGTCGGTGGTTGGTATATGCGTCGTTTTTACAAACCATTTCAAAATATGTCGGCGGCGTTGCGTCCCTTATTTCAACCTATATTCAAGCCTATTGCTGGTTTTTCTCTACCAACCAATGAAGTTATGGATGCACCCTATGAATTTTATGAACAGATTGAAGCTTTAGAAAAGGTTTTAACTGATAATACTCAAACTTCGGTCAGATTAATTACTAATCCCGAAAAAATGGTCTTGAAAGAGTCCTTAAGAGCTCATGCCTATTTGAGTTTATATAATGTTTCTACAGATTTAATCGTTGCCAATCGTATTATTCCTGATCAAGTAACCGATCCTTTTTTCAAAAAATGGAAAGAAAATCAGTCTATTTATAAAAAAGAAATTTATGATAATTTCCATCCTTTACCTGTCAAAGAAGCACCTTTATTCTCCGAAGAAATGTGTGGTATGCAAGCTTTAGAAAGATTGAAAGATACTTTATTTGAAACAGATGAAGATCCTAGTCAGGTTTACTATAAAGAAAATACCATCAAAGTTGTTCAAAAAGATAATTGCTATAGTCTGGAACTTTATTTACCAGGTATTCCTAAAGAACAAATTAAACTGAATAAAACAGGAGATGAATTAAATGTCCGTATCGGTAATCACCGTCGTAATTTAGTTTTACCTCAAGCTTTAGCTGCTCTTTCTCCTTCTAGTGCAAAAATGGAAGAAGATTATCTCAAAATCCAATTTTCTTCTACTAATGCAGGTTAATATCTGAGTTTGAATTAAAAAATTATGGATTTTAGGTTTTAGAAAATATAGCCACATTGACATCCTCCCAGCGTCGGAGACGCGGGATTCCTAAGAAATCTAGAGGTT
>JAALKG010000055.1 GCA_011088145.1 Cyanobacteria bacterium MH1_Bin12
AACCTCTAGATTTCTTAGGAATCCCGCGTCTCCGACGCTGGGAGGATGTCAATACACACTATTGGTAATCGAAAGAGTATTACTTATTCGGAATTATGGACTAATAAATATATTTTTCCCCATGGAATGATACCTTCTCTGGCTCAAATTTCACTGGCCGCCGAAGATTATTTCGTGATAGAAGATTTACATAATTTCGGAGCAGATTATGATTTAACTTTAATGGCTTGGTTACAAAATTTTGAAAAAGATTGGTATTTATTAAAAGATAAATATGGAGATAATTTTTACCGTATTTGGAAATATTTTTTATGTTCTTGTGCTGGTTCTTTTCGAGCTAGACATATTCAGTTATGGCAATTAATTTTGTCTAAAAATGGTATTGTAAATGGTTATAAATCAGTTAGTTATGATATATCACAAGTCTAAGGTATTGACCTATTCAAGATCGGATAAAAATTAAAGATTTCCAAAAAAAAAGATATTGATGAAGACAATATCTCAAATAAATAAAATGTTTCCCAATAGTTGGAATTATGGATAAAATAATTGTGGTGAATGAACTAATAAAATTGAGATTCAAAATTAAGGTAACCAACCTTTTAAGCGTCTTGCAACTTGTGGTCTTCTTAATTTACGCATAGCTTTGGTTTGAATTTGTCTTACCCTTTCTCGTGATAAATCAAAAATTTTGCCGACTTCTTCTAATGTATGAGCTTTAGAACTATCTAAACCATAACGTAAAATGATAACTTCTTTCTCTCTTTCACTTAAAACATCTCCCAAAACTGACACAATATCTTGATGCATCATTGATTCATTCATTTTCTCTTCTGGTAAGAGTAAATTAGTGTCTTCGAGTAACTCCATCAATTCTGTATCTTCACCTTTACCTACACGATGATTAAGGGATAGGGATTGTCTTTTTAATTGTAATAACTGACGTAGAGATGTTTTGGGGATTTCCATTTCATCTGCCAATTCGCCTTCTGTTGGGTGTCTTTGTAATGTCTGTTTTAAAATACGTTGTGCTTTTTTTAATTTGTTGAGCTTTTCAACGATATGTATTGGCAGACGAATTGTACGAGAATCATTGGCAATGGTACGAGTGATAGCTTGTCTTATCCACCAGTAAGCATAAGTGGAAAATTTATAACCTTTATTCGGATCAAATTTTTCGGCGGCACGATTTAAACCAATAGCACCTTCTTGAATTAAATCTAGAAAAGGAACACCACGATTTAGATATCGTTTTGCAATAGAAACTACTAGACGTAAATTAGAGCGAATCATTTTTCTTTTCGCAATTCGCCCTTTATAAAGACGATTTTCTAATTGTTTTTCGTTTTGTAAATTCATCGCTTGGGCTAATTCCATGCGATTTGGTGTTTTCTGTAGTTTGTGATGTAATTCTTGCTGTTTTTGTTGACAATCACTTAAAAATTTGACAGCATAGGCTAAATCAACTTCTTCTTCAGCACTAAGTAAGGGATAACGAGCCATTTCTTTAAAAAAAGCTCCCACCGAGTCTTCCATTTTCGATCGATGTTTTTGAGATTTATTGATCCCATCATTTTCCATGGAGGAATAATGAGCGATAATTTCTTTATTGATACTCTCACCAATGTCACTGTCGATTAACTCATTATGGTAATCAGCCTGACTACTTGATTGATTCATTAGATAACTCCTCTTTGTCGCACTTTTAAATTTGCTATCACGGTGATATTCAGTCAATCATTTTTTCAGAGCCACTTTTGTTGTAGTTGATACAAAAAAACTAAATTCAATAATAACAAATATGCAACCTCTAATGTAACTAATCAAAGTAACATTTGACTATTGTTTGATTGTGGTCTATATATTTTCTTAATATTTGGTGTATTATTGATTTTTATATATGATTAAACCACATATTTCCCAATATCACAAAAATGTTAAAATAACAAGAAAAAATAGAATTATCTTAATATTTATTTAATAATAATTATTAGCTATTAATATTATTAAATAATCTTATGTTAAAGATTTTTGGGAATATCAATAGGACGAACTTTCAAGGTCAAAAATCGATTTTGTCGTTTTATTTGTACTAAGAGGATTTCGCCCACGAAACTTAAGTCAACTTGTTCTTGAACATCTTGAGCTGTAAGAACAGGTTTATCTCCGACTTGAATGATAATATCCCCTTCTTGAAATCCAGCTTTAAAGGCGGGGGAGTTTTCCATGACCTGAACAACTAATACTCCTTTTTTTAAGTCAAGGGGTAAGTCAAGTCTTTGATTCAATTGATTATTTTGCAAATTGTCAGCATTTAAAGTGATCATCTGAATTCCTAAATAAGGATGAGATGCTTTTCCTTGACTCGAAAGTTGTTGGGCAATACGAAAAGCCGTTTCAATGGGGATTGCAAATCCTAGTCCTTGGGCATTGGCACGAATGGCAGTGTTAACGCCGATGACTTCTCCTACTGAATTTAATAATGGACCTCCTGAATTACCAGGGTTAATCGCTGCATCGGTTTGAATAAAACGGACACGTTTGTCAGAAACGCCAACTTCTCTACTCGATCGCTTTAAAGTACTTATAATGCCTACTGTAACGGTATTATCTAATCCTAAAGGATTACCGATCGCGATCGCCCATTCTCCTGGAATCAGTTCTTCTGCTTTACCTAAAGTAACTGTCGGTAAATCATTGGCATTAATTTTAACCACTGCTACGTCGGTAATTTTATCAAAACCTAAGACTTTTCCTGCAAATGTTTGCCCATTTTTAAGATTAACTGAAACAATATCCGCTCCTTCTACTACGTGGGCATTAGTCATAATTAAACCATCATCACTGATGATCAAACCAGAACCTGTTTCTTCTTCTATTCTTTCTGAGGGTAAAGGTTCTGGAGAAAATTCACCAAATAAAGGGTGCCTAAAATTATGATGTGGCATTTTATTTGATACTTGACGGGAAGAATTAATTCTTACCACGGCAGGGCCGACTTTTTCAACGGCTTTGGAAATGAAATTAGGACTAATTTTCTCCGTGGATGATTTATTAAAGGGTAGACGGAGAGAAGAAACAATGGGTTGGACAGATTTTTTAGAAATTGATGAGGATGAAGTTGACGTGGAATCCCCAGAAGAGAAAAGAGTTAGTTCACGACTACTGTAAATACCGAGAGTCGCACCAATGATTAAAAGACTACTCGAAAGGACAACTTTATTGATTAGTTTACTCATTTAATTAACTCAAAAACAAGGGCGACTCTAGCTATCACTATCCATTGAATAATAGTAGGTCATTTTATTTAATCTAACACAACTATATCAGATGCGATCGAATTCAATATTAGAGGGTTTTAAATTAGTTATAATTTTATTTAAAGCTTCAGATCATTTTCGGGCTTATTCTCTTGAGTTAAGATTGGATGCACTAAATTTATCGTTGAGATTTCAGGGGAGTTGGGACAAAGGAGAAGGGAGAAAATATTTTTATCTGAATAATCAATGGTTAACTAACGACTTTGACTTTCCCTTGACAAGATAATTCTGTTGCTGATAATTCCAATATTTCGATCGCTACATCTGCACCTAAATCGACGGTAAAATCATTTAAAATGACTATGGGTATCTCAGGAATACCTTCTATTTGGATAGGATTTAAAGATAGAGTATGATGATTTTCTAATGTTAAACCAGAGGTTAATGTTAAACAAAAAGTTTGGGCTTGTTGATTCGTTAAAATAGCGTTGAGAATAAATTTTTCTGAATGAATGGTTATTTCTTGCCAATCAAATTCATATTGAGCTAAAATTTCTTGGTGATTATCGATCGCTTTTTTTTCTGTTAATAATAAATGAACTAAATCGATTAATCCTTGTTTTAACAATGGTGATTGTAGAGATACTTCTAGATCATTTTTCGCTAATTTAATTTCTCCATCCACAAAAATTGGTTGTAATAATTTTAAAGGCTTACCTTTTAAAACACCTCCTAAGTTAATTGCTATTTTTTCAGTTTGCACAGTAGCTTGATTAACATGAATTCCCTGATAAATTGCTTTAGTTGTACTTAAAAAAACTCGATCTATTTTTCCTCTTAAAATTTTTGTATCCCCAGCAGAAATATTAATATCTAAGTCTTCCACTTTTTCTAACTGTGACTTTAACCAAAATGTAATAGCAGGAGTGAGAAAGCGAGAAATGATTTCGGATTTACGTTTTACCATGTTGATAGTTGATAGTTAAAGAGAATGACCAGAAAAATAAGGATACAAACCCAGCAATTCTCATTATGGAAATTTTGCTTGAATTATTGGTCAAAACGAGAATTGCTGATACAAACCTCCAACTTAAGGAGTCGGTAATTGTCAATTGTCAATTGTCAATTATCATTGTATTTATACATCATCAAAATAACTAAGTAAAGACACAATTTATGTCTGACAGAATTCAAAAAGTTTTACGAGAATGGGGTATAGCCTCCCGTAGAGAAGCGGAAAAGATGATTTTAGAGGGGAGAATTAAGGTTAATGGAAAAACCTGTAAGTTAGGAGATAAAGCAGATCCTTACCAAGATAAAATAGCTGTAGATGATAAGGAATTAACTAATCGCTACCGTCCTAAATTAGTTTATTTTTTAGTTCATAAACCCAAAGGATATTTATGTACCTGTGATGATCCTCAAGGAAGAAAGACGGTATTAGATTTATTGCCAGCTAATTTACGTAAAGGTAAAGGCATACATGCTGTCGGAAGACTCGATCGCAATTCTACAGGTGCGTTAATCTTAACTAATGATGGTGCTTTAACTATGGCTTTAACTCATCCTCGTTATCATCAACCGAAAACTTATTTAGTGACCTTAGAAGGGAATATAGCAGACGAAAAGCTAGAGACTTGGGCAAAAGGATTTCTCTGGGAAGGAAAGCAAACTTTACCTGCTGATATTATTATCAACGAGCGATCGTCAAAACAGACTAAAATTAAAATTATTTTACAAGAAGGACGAAATCGTCAAATTCGCAAAATAGGGGAATATTTTGGTCATCCTGTCACTATTTTATACCGTCAATCGATCGGTTCTTTAAATGTTTCCTCTTTACCATTAGGGAAATATCGTCCTTTAACTCTAGAAGAAATTACTCGATTACGTAAGCATATGCCTAAAACTGATAATTCAAAATTTAAATCAAAAAGCAAGAAAAAGCCAGCAAGAAGAAGATAAATATTAATTGAGAATCAATATGTACTTAATTAACACAAAGTAAGATTTTTTATTTTGTTTTTTTCTACTTGAGAGGATAAGAAGGAGGTATCCCTTTAATACTAATCAAAGCGTCAATCACTTCTTTGACAACGGGGGCGGCAACGGTTGAACCGTAAGTATTTCCCCCTTTGGGTTCATCTACTACGGTTAAGATTACATATTTAGGTTTATCAGAAGGAAAAATGGAGACGAAACTAGTGATTTTGGCAGTAACTTGATAACGACCTCTACCGTCGGCTTTTTGAGCTGTACCAGTTTTCCCACCTAAATGGTATCCATCAGTACGAGCGGCTCTACCAGAACCGTTGGCCACTACAGATTGCATCATTCTTACCACACTAAGAGCTGATTTTTCCTTGAAAAGTCTTTTCGTTTTTAATTCAGGTTTCCATTCTAATTCTCCTTGGGCATTCACTAAGCCTTTGACAACATGAGGAGTAACTAATGTTCCACCATTGGCTAAGGAAGCATGTAGTTGAACTAATTTGAGGGGAGTTAAAGAAATTCCTTGTCCAAATGCTGATACCGCAGCTTCAATTTGTCTAGCATTGAAAATTTCCTTGGGTTTGAGATAACCTGTTGCCTCCGCAGGCATATCTACTCCCATTAGTTGATCTAAGCCTAATGCTTTGAGTCTTTGATAATATTTTTCTCTTTTTACTTTTTGCATGGTATGAATCATGCCTGTATTGCTTGATACTTCTAGAATTCTAGTAATACTTACCCAACCGAGTCCTCTTTTGGAGGCATTGGAAATTGGCCATCCATCGATATGTACTGATGGTGCGTCTAAGACACGGCTATTTGCATGAATAACTCCTTCATCTAATGCGATCGCAACATTGATGGGTTTAAAAGTCGAACCTGGTTCATAACTATCAGTAACCGCCCAATTTTTAAACAGGGAATAATCTGTGTAGCGGAAGTATTGATTAGGATTGAAAGTTGGTTCACAAGCTAAGGCGACTATCTCACCAGTATGAACATCCATGACGATGGTTACACCTCGCTTTGCCTTAAACTTTTGAATTTGACTCTTTAAACTGTCTCTAACAGCTCTTTGTAAACGTAGATCAAGAGTCAATTGCAATTGTAAATCATCTAATTTGATTACACCTTCAGGCAAGGAATTAGGAATAAATGCTCCTTGTCCATCTCGACTAACTGTAACCATTGCCTTTAATTTAATGTCAGAAAGATTCCTTTCTAATATTTTTTCTTGACTAGATTCAATTCCAGCTTGTCCTTTATGATCTGTATCAACATAACCAATAATATCGGCAAAAAGTTCGCCCTGAGGATAAAAACGAGCATAACGACGCTCAAAATCAACTCCATCTAATCTTAAACGTTTAATTCTTTTGGCTTGATCTTCGGTAATATTTTTTGCCAATATCACCCCTGTCTTCCTGCTATCTAAAAGTTTGATAATCTCACTTTTATCTGTACCCGTAAGAATCGGAGCTAATTTATCAGCAAGTAAATTTTGCCAGTTTTCGTTTGTTTTGGAAACTTCTTTTTGTAAATCATCATCCTTTTTAACGATGATAGGATGAATATAAACTTTATAGACAACTCGATCTAAACCAACAACATTACCACCAGAATCAACCATTGAACGGCGAGGAATGTAAGGGCGAAAATTTGATGTTTGTTGTTGTTTTGCCCATTTTGGCAAGTTGATGATGTCTCCATTACCATTTTTAACTTCTTGTCCGATTTGTAATTGATATAGTCGCCATGCCAATCCACTAGCACCTGTGATTAAAACTAGCCAAACAAGTATTAAGCGAAGCCAAGAATCAAAACCAATGCCCATAGACATAGATTTTTTCAATTGGCTAATATTTTTGACTGAATTGGAGATCATTGTTTGTTGTTCAGGATTAGGCTTAGAAACTTTCATTTAAAAACTAATAGGCGATAGGAGATATAGGAGTGACAATTAGAGTTTGTACTGGAGTTGATGATTTTAATTCTATGGGTTGAGTGGGAGTATCTGGTAAAAATATTGGTTGTTTCTCAGGGTTGGGTTTGACAAAACCAGAACCAGATTGAGTTCCATTTTTGGCTAAATCATCTTTAAACATTTCATCTGCGGAAGTAAATTGTCTTTCTTTTTTCTGTAAGTCTTGCAACTGTGCATACTTTTGAGTCCACAATTTAGGTCCGTATACTGTCATCCCATACATTACTAATGCTACCGCGACACTAACATAACACACTACAGCAGAACCATGATTCAGAACGATTAAGCTTTTTAACCATAATGGTGTTTGAGCAATAGGAGTTGGTGTAATTGGAACAGATTTTCTGATTCTTTTTTTGGGAGTTGCTATTTTTGTTGCCTGTTGTGGAGCAATTTTAGCTAATGGTTGTTGACGAATAGGAACGATTTTGTTTGCTGAATTTCGATCGCGTTTTGTTCTAGTTCTTAATTTTGTTTTTGCAGGTGCAACATCTCTAAGTAACATATGGGTTTAAGTTCTTTTGACTAGTTATGTGTGAATAATAATAGAAAATATAACAAAAAAAATCTTTTTTTGTTGCTTTCTAAAAAACTTTTTTTACAATAGAACTATAGTACTTATTGTTTGTTTTTTTAAAGGGATGAAAATGCTTTGAAATCGTTAATATAAAACTTTTTTCTTTTTTTCAAAACCCTATGATTGTTACAAATCTTTATATTAGGATGGGAATAAAATGTTGAATTGGGAACTTTATAACTTCAATTAACGACCAATAACAAGTTAGAAGGTGAAAAATGAGCAATAATATTTTTTATGTAAATTAAGAAATGTTTAAAATACTTTCTAGGAAAATAGTTAGTATTGCTAATTTAAGTTATCATTTCTGTTTAAATTAGTTTTAATCTATATTTAAAACAGTTAATTTTAAGAGATTTAAATCATCTAAAACTTTAACTGATTTTTAGTAAAGATATTAGAATTAGATTTTTTGTTTACGAAAGATATTTTTCTGCTTTGATATATAATAAATAGTCCTTTGATTTATAAAGGTTTATGCTGATGATACTTAATAAATCTAAATTCTTACTTGTGTTGTTGTTATCTGTTGTCTTTGGTAATTTTTCTGAAGATATGAGTTTTTTTACCACCAATAGTAAATTTAGTCAAAAAGCGATCGCTCAAACTGTCAAAAAAGACCTCATTGCCCAAACGAATCCAACAGGAATAATTAATAGAGGAAAACAAGTAATAATTAATGGACAGAAAATTAATTTACCATGGATACAGTGGCGAGAAGGAACGAATGAGATTCACACAGGCATCAGTGACATGGGTGCCGAAGCAGTTTTAGGAATAGAATTACTAAGTTCAACTAAATCTAATCAGCAACCAATTCGTTGGTTTAATTATAATAAAACTTTGGCAACCAAATTTATTAATCCTTATCGTTATTTAGACATAACTGATTTAATTAAAACAACATCTTTACAAGTTAAAATACAAAATAATTCATTAAATTTAGATTTAGCTGATAGTCGAGTAAATAAAGTATCCGAAACTAAATCTAATCAAGGAAAACAAATTATTATTGAATTAGATAAACCAAGTTTTTTTAAGGTAAGTCAAGGAAGAAAACAGGCATTTATTACCATTTATAGTAAATATAATCGACCATCTTTTTCTGATTTTTTGGGCATAAATGACCCTTTTAATAATACTCCTATTGAGGATGAAGAAGGCGATCGAATTATTGGAAATGATGAGAATATAATTAAAGATTCTTTATTTAAAGTAACGAGTAAAGACAAGCAAACTCTTGTGACCATTAATCTACCGTTGGGTAGTAATATCAAAGTTACATCTGCTAATCCAAATCGACTGTTAGTCGATCTTAATCCTTCTGTGGTTACACCTAGAGAGATTCAGTGGCAAAAAGATATTTTAATGAGTCGCAAGTATATTCGTATTCCCAATAGTTCTGATATTTTTTTAGTTTCGGCTTTAACTTTCAATAATAAGAAATATGGTCTGGATTTACGTCCAATTTTACCTGATTCTAATACTGTAATCGGTGCTTCTCCTTTAAAAACAATAGGCAATGAATTAGGTTTATTAGCAGGTATTAACGGTGGTTTTTTTAATCGAAAAAATCGGTTACCTTTAGGAACTATTAAAAAAAATAATAATTGGTTATCTAGTCCTATTTTAAATCGTGGTGTGATTGCTTGGGATGATGTTGGTAATTTCAAAATCGATCGCTTAAAATTAGAAGAAATAATCACCGTTAATAACCGAAATCGCTTGATTAATGCTTATGTTAATAGTGGTTATGTACAAAAAGGTTTGGCTCGTTATACTTCTGATTGGGGAAATAATTATACAACTTTAAGTGATCAAGAAGTCGTTTTAGTTATCAAAAATCAACAAGTAATAGATAAAATAATAGTAAATAAAGCTGGTACAAAATCTATTGCTATTCGACCAAAAACTTATTTATTAGTAGTAAGAAAAAGTCAAGAATTAGTTAATAAATTTAATGTTAATGATCAAATTAAACTGAATATCTATACTTCTCCTCCCGAATTCGCTAAATATCCTTATATCATGGGTGCAGGGCCTGTTTTATTGTTAAATCGCCAAATTGTCCTCAATGGAGAAGCAGAGAAATTTAGTCCCGCTTTTAATCGACAAAAAGCCTCTCGTAGTGCGATCGCAATTAATAATCAAGGAAAAGTCCTCCTCGTTGCTGTCCATAATCGAATAGGAGGTGCAGGCCCTAGTTTAGAAGAGTTTGCGAAAATACTAAGGCAAATGGGTGCGGTATCAGCTTTAAATTTAGATGGTGGTAGTTCAACTCAAATTTATTTAGGTGGTGAAATAATTGATCGATCTTCTGCTACTGCGGCAAGAGTTAATAATGGTCTGGGTGTCTTTTTACGAGAGCGAAATTAATTTTGAACATCATGCAAATAGAAAAAAATTATTTTTGTAAACATAAAGGGAGAAACAGTTTATGTTTATAAAATCACTATTGTCGTACTTCTTTAAAAATGAAAATTAACAATATAGTACAAAACGGGTTGATTAGGATATTAATGATTTATGAAAGTATTGCTATGTCGAGATTTTAATCTTTCTCCTTTATTTTTTACTCTTGTCTTTTACTATATGAGATAAAATATGGCTATCTATCGATCGCACTTTACAATCCTATAACTCTATAGATTTGATGTCTAAATATGAACCGAAGTCAAACTCAAAAGATCAATCTGAATCTCAGGTAAATTCTGAGCGAATACATCAACAACTTTACTTAGGATTTCAATATTGCCAATCAGGGCAGTTTAAAGAAGCAGAAACTTGTTTTCAAGAAGTCTTAAAATTGCAACCAAATAATCCTGACGCATGGCATCTACTGGGAGTAATTGCAGCACAACAAAATCAATACTCAAGTGCTATTGAAAAAATTGAATATGCCATAAAACAGAAGCCTTTCGAAGCAAGTTTCTACAAAACTTTAGGTCTTGTTTTTCAAGAATTGGGTACGTTAGAAGAGGCGATTAGATATTATCAAAAAGCATTACAAATTAAACCAGATTATTTTCAAGTTCATAATAATTTAGGTAATATCTTCCAAGAACAGGGTAAATTAGAAAAAGCGATTAACTCCTATCAAAGAGTCTTACAAATTCAACCAAATTATTACCAAGCTCATAATAACTTAGGTAATATTCTACAAAAGCAAGGTAGGTTAGAAGAAGCGATTAACTCCTATCAAAGAGCCTTACAAATTCAACCAAATTATTACGAAGCCCATAATAACTTAGGTAATACCCTACAAGAACAAGATAAATTAGAAGAAGCGATTAACTCTTATCAAAGAGCCTTACAAGTCAAACCCGACTATGTTGATGCATTCAATCAATATGTCCACATCAGAAAATTACAGTGCGATTGGGAGGGGATTGAAACCTTTGAACAATCTCTTGTTTTAGCCGCAAAATCTGAGGAATTGGTATTACCACCTTTTTCAGCACTAACATTGATTGATGAACCAGAAATACATCTATCAGCAGCGAAAAGTTACTATCAAAAAAAGGTTGGCAATTCATTTCCACCATTATGGAAAGGTGAACGATACAATCATGATAAGATTCGTATTGCCTATTTATCGGCTAATTATCATCAACATGCTGTAGCATATTTAATAGCAGAACTTTTTGAACTCCATGACAGATTACGTATCGAACTGTTTGCTATTTCTTTTGGTCCCGAAGATGATAGTCTTATGCGTCAACGCTTAGTGAAGGCATTTGATGAGTTTATTGATGTCCGCCAGATGTCGCATTTTGAAGCAGCACAACAGATTCGTAATTTAGAAATTGATATTGCCGTAGATCTAACAGGTTACACCAAGGACTTTCGTCCGGAAATCCTAGCATATCGCCCTGCACCTATTCAAGTCAATTACTTGGGGTATCCTGGAACAATGGGAAGTGAATTGATTGACTATATTTTAGTAGATCCTTTTATTGTGCCTCGAGATCAACAAATCTATTTTACCGAAAAGTTAGTTCATTTACCTGATTGTTATCAAGTAAATGATAGTAAACGGATAATTGACGATTACATTCCTTCCAGACAAGAATGTAATTTACCAGAACAAGGCTTTGTCTTTTGTAACTTTAACAATTCCTATAAAATCAACCGACAATTTTTCAATGTCTGGATGCAGCTACTTAAATCAGTTCCAGATAGTGTTCTCTGGCTGCTAAGTAAAAATGAGTCAATGGAAGATAATTTACGTCGAGAGGCTGAAACTAGAGGTGTAAATTCTGCTCGTTTAGTATTTGCATCGAAACAAAAATTACCTCAGGATTTAGCACGGCAACAATTAGCAGACTTGTTTTTAGATAACTTACCTTATAACGCTCATACTACTGCTAGCGATGCTTTGTGGGTTGGTTTACCTGTGTTAACCTATGTTGGAAAAAGCTTCCCTGCACGTGTTGCAGGTAGTCTTCTTTATAATATTGGCTTACCAGAATTGGTAACTGATAATTTAGCAGATTATAAGGCTTTAGCATTAAAATTAGCTACAGAGCCAAATTTTCTATCTCAAATTAGGGAAAAACTGAAACAAAATCGATTGAATACTCCTTTGTTTGATTGCAATCGCTTCTGTCAGCATCTTGAAGCAGCATATACACAGATGTGGTTAACTTGGCAACAGGGAGAAAAACCACAGTCATTTACCGTCACACCAGTAAATAGAGCTACGGAATCGTAAATGAAAACTTGATTTAAGTATATAGGCGAAATTAATTTTGAACCAATTTTTGATCCATAGTTGAGTAATTACAATAAATGATTTGTTAGTTGGATCATTTCTTCTAGTTTTTTCTTAATATTCAAAAAACGATCGAGTTTAGTTTGTACTTGTTTTGACGATCGCCAAAATAGTATTTCTGTATTCAATAAACGAACATAACGATAAGTTTCCGTTTGCCAAGTTTGCCAAGAAAATTTGTTAACACCAGAAATATTATCACAGTTAATTGGAACAATATGAGATTGTAAATAATCAGAAATTCTGTCCCATTGTTTTTTTACAGAAGAAAAATCAACTTTTTCTTCTGATATAATTTCTTGAAAATTTTCCAATAAATTTAACCACGTAATTAAAACCTTTTTAGATGATTTAGGTAACATTAAGACAAAATTAAGTTAGAATTTATAAAACGAATGTCTTCTAATCCTAATCTACAATAAACAACTTTAACGAGCTAAGAACTTGAGTTGGACTGAAAATTGTCATTAGCACAGGAGTGGAATTTTTCTATTCTTTATTCTTGTCAGAAATTGTAATTAGAATCAATTCTTACTTTTTCTAAATGTCTTTTTCCATCTTAATTTTTAGTAATTATTGCTAATCATACCAACTTAAATCTATTATCTGTAGGAAACAAATTATGGCTACCACAAGCTTAATATCCAACTCTAAACCTACCTACCAAGTCGTTATTCCCCATTGGTTAAATGAATGTTTAATCGCAGATCAAGACAATGGTCATAATAACCTAGTTTGTAAAGCATTTCAATTTGCTTATTCTCTTCATGAAGGGCAATATCGTAAATCAGGAGAAGCATATATTGCTCATCCTATTGCTGTAGCGGGATTATTACGTGATTTAGGTGGTGATAGTGAAATGATTGCCGCTGGTTTTTTACATGATGTGGTAGAAGATACTGAAGTTACACCAGAAGAAATTGAAGAGAGATTTGGGGCAAATGTACGTCAATTAGTCGAAGCAGTTACTAAATTATCCAAATTTAATTTTTCCAATAAAACTGAAAGACAAGCAGAAAATTTTCGTCGTATGTTTATTGCTATGGCACAGGATATTCGTGTCATTGTCGTAAAACTGGCTGATAGACTCCATAATATGCGTACCCTTGATTTTCTCTCTCCTGAAAAACAACGTAGTATTGCGGAAGAAACTAAAGAAATTTTTGCCCCCTTAGCCAATCGCTTAGGTATATGGCATTTTAAATGGGAATTGGAAGATTTGTCTTTTAAATATATTAATCCTGATGAATATAAAAAGATCAAAAATTTGATTTCCGAAAGAAGGAAAGATAGAGAAGCAAGAATTAATCAAGTAATTGAAACCCTCAATGAACATTTGAAAAAACAGAATGTTTCCTTTGTCGAAGTCAAGGGTAGACCAAAACATCTGTATGGGATATCTCAAAAAATGACCCGACGCAAAAAAGAGTTTAAACAAATTTACGATATCGCTGCGGTAAGAATCATCGTTAAAGATATACCAGATTGTTATCGTGCTTTATCCGTTGTTCATGAAAGATTTCGTCATGTACCCGGTAGATTCAAAGACTATATCAGTGTGAAAAAACCTAATGGTTATCAGTCTATTCATACCACTGTAGCCAATACCAATGGTAGCCCTTTGGAAATTCAAATTCGGACAGAAGAAATGCACCATATTGCAGAATATGGTATTGCTGCTCATTGGAAATATAAAGAAACAGGGAACTCCAATAATAGTAACTTATCCAGTGCTGATGAAAAATTTACATGGTTAAGACAGCTACTCGATTGGCAAAAAGATTTAAAGGATGCGGAGGAATATGTTGATAATCTCAAGGAAAATTTATTTGATGATGATGTTTATGTTTTTACTCCCGGTGGAGATGTCATCTCTTTAGCTGGAGGTGCAACCCCTGTCGATTTTGCCTATCGCATCCATACTGAAGTTGGTAATCATATTAAAGGAGTTAATATTAATGGTAAATGGTCTCCTCTCGATCAACCATTGATTAATGGTGATATCGTTGAAATACTCACGACCAATAACAGTCATCCTAGTTTAGATTGGCTCAATTTTGTCGTTACACCTAGTGCGAGAAATCGTATTCGCCAGTGGTACAAGCGATCGCATCGAGATGAAAATATTTCCAGAGGTAGAGATTTATTAGAAAAAGAATATGGCAAAAATGGTTTAGAATCGTTACTCAAATCTGAGACTATGCAAAATGTTGCTCAAAAATGTAATTTTCAAAAAGTTGATGACTTGTTAGCGGGATTAGGTTATGGCGAAATTACTTGTATGCAAGTGATCAATCGTTTGCGAGAAGAAACCAAGGAGTCATCATCGGAAAAACCAGAAACGCTTCTTGGTACTACCATTAATACAACAAGTAAAAGCTATAAAGAAATTGATGGTAATAAATATCCCATTATTGGTATTGAAGGGTTAATGTATCATATTGCTGGTTGTTGTAAACCTTTACCTGGTGAAAATATTATCGGTGTCGTCACAAATACCCGTGGCATTTCTATTCATCATCATGATTGTCATAATGTAACTCATATACCAGGTGAGCGTTTAATTCCTGTGAATTGGAATCAACAAAATAAAGAAGAAAATAACAGTAAAAATAGTCGGTTGGCTACTTATCCTGTCGATATTGTTATTGAAGCTTTAGATAGAAAAGGGATTTTACGGGATATATTAGGTCGATTGAGCGATCAAAAAATTAATGTGAGTGGTGCGAATGTCAAAACTAGTTTAGATAAACCCGCATTAATTAGTTTAACTATTGATGTGAGAAATTATAAACAATTAAAATCTACTATCAATAAAATAAAAGATATGAGTGATGTGCTAAATATTCGTCGTGTTAGCGAACTTTAATCTTTATAATGTTTAGCAATTTCATTAATATTTTCATTGGGTATATAGCAATTCCTTTCTAAGTAGGACTTGGGCAAAAAAGTCAAAAATAACTAAAAAGCTTATAGCTCAACATAACCAGCTCAGATTATCCCTCTCCTGTCTCCCTTTGTAAGGGCAGGCTAGAGGATGCTTTGCTATTCGTTTCACGGGGACTTACAAATTCAAACCGTACCTCACAACTGTCAATAATTAATTATTGAACTCCTAACCTCACAATTTTGCTTTTTTAGTAAATTCTACTTAACTACTTTTATGATGAGTTGACATCCTCCCAGCGTCGGAGACGCGGGATTCCTAAGAAATCTAGAGGT
>JAALKG010000056.1 GCA_011088145.1 Cyanobacteria bacterium MH1_Bin12
AAGGTTTTGGCTTCTGTATGAATGAATAGGATTTAAATTTAAGCGAACGGTGAGTACTGATTTTGCCCAGAGTTCTGAATTTTCGAAGTTTTGCAATATCAGCATTTAATATATGCAAGTAAAGAATCAAATGTAACTAAATGTAACAACCTATACAAAGGTTATATATTGAACTGGATAAGTTAATAATCATTGAAAACTAATAAAAATAGTTAGACAATTTCAGAAAAAACTGAAATTAACTATTGCTGATTAAAGTAAAAAATACGGAGAGAACATAAGCGATGCTTGGCGAAATGTGGTCTTTAAAAGGCCGTTACAAAATTCTACACCTTACTTGGTTTGCCTTCTTTTTATCATTCGTTGTCTGGTTTAACTTTCCACCTTTTGCCACAACGATTGGTCAAGAATTTGGCTTAACTAAGCCTCAGTTAGGGACTATTGGTCTTTGCAACGTAGCCTTAACTGTTCCTGCTCGGATCATAATTGGTATGCTTTTAGATAAGTATGGTCCTAGACTAACTTATTCTCTTTTATTAATTTATGCGGCAATTCCTTGTTTAATTTTTGCCACAGCACAAGATTTCAACCAATTAGTCCTAGGAAGATTATTAATGGGGATTGTTGGTGCAGGTTTTGTAATTGGTATTCGTATGGTAGCCGAATGGTTTCCACCCAAGGAAGTAGTTACTGCTGAAGGAATATATGGTGGTTGGGGCAACTTTGGTTCTGCTTTTTCTGCCTTCACTATGGTAATATTTGCGATCGGACTATCTTTTATACCTGGTGCATTTCAATTTGGTGAGCCACAAACTTTTAAAATTCTCTTTTTCCCAGCCATTTCTAGTGATATATTAAATTGGCGAATGGCAATTGCTGGAACTGGGATCATTGCTGCTTTGTATGGTATGTTTTATTACTTCAACGTAACTGATACACCTCCTGGAAAAGAATACCGTCGTCCTGAAAGTGCTAGGGGAATGGAAGTTACCACCAAAAGAGATTTTTGGTTCCTAATGGCAATGAATTTACCTCTAACTTTAATCTTGATGGTATTGGCTTGGCGTTTGAAAAAAGTTCAATTCCTAACTGATGGAGGGATGTATATTGCTTTTATCGTCTTAATTGGTTTATATCTATTTCAAGCTTATAATTGTTGGACAGTTAACAAAGATTTATTGTCTGGTAAAAAACGTTATCCCCCCGAAGATCGTTATGAGTTCAGCCAAGTAGCTATATTAGAATTAACTTATATCGTTAATTTTGGTTCTGAGTTAGCCGTTGTTACCATGTTACCTGCCTTCTTTGAAGGAACATTCTCTCTAGATAAAGCCACTGCAGGTATTATTGCTTCAACCTATGCATTTATGAACTTAATGTCTCGTCCTGGTGGTGGAATGATATCTGATAACCTTGGTAGTCGTAAATGGACAATGGTTATTTTGACTGCGGGAATGGGAATTGGTTATCTGTTAATGAGTACTGTTAATAGTAATTGGCCTATTTACTTAGTTGTTCTTTTCACCATGGCTTGTTCTTTCTTTGTACAGGCTTCTGAAGGATCTACTTTTGCGATCGTCCCCTTGGTCAAACGTCGTATTACAGGTCAAATTGCGGGTAATGTAGGAGCTTATGGTAACGTAGGTGCTGTTGCTTATTTAACAACTCGTTTATTGTTTACTGAATCTTCTGGAGCAGCTAACGGTGGAGAGCCTATTATGTCTGCTGTTAACGCCAGCTTTTTCCAAGTATTAGGAGTTGCGGGTTTAATAGTGGCTTTCCTTTGTATGTTCTTCCTCAAAGAGCCTAAAGGTTCATTTGCTGACCTCCATGAAGGTGAGGTCGACGATACGCAACAAAATGAACCTGCTGTTTTCTAGTTACTAAAATATATATTTAAACCTCAAAACCCCACCTTATTATCTTGAAGGTGGGGCTTTTCCATATTATTCATTCTCTATATTTGATGGCTATCACCATAGATTTTATACTATTTGATAGAGTTCAATAATATAGTTTGTAAATAAAATGGGGTTTTATTCAAAATACCAATTAAGCACGAAGAACTAAATATTTTCCATTCAACATTACTTAAATTATGTATTTCAGCACTAGGTCGATTTTTTAGGAGAAAGAAGCATAATCATATTACGTCCTTCTTTTTTAGGTTTTTGTTGAATTTCTGCCATTTCACCCAAATCACTGGCAAGACGGTTTAATAGCTCGTATCCTAAATGAACGTGTTGTGCTTCTCTACCACGAAAATTAATTGTCGCTTTGACTTTATCTCCAGATGAGAGAAAACGTTTAGCTTGACTGACTCGCACTTGATAATCATGTTCATCAATCTTGTAACGCATTTTCACTTCTTTGAGATCAGCATTATGCTGTTTTTTCTTCAAAGCTCTAGCTTGTTTCTCCTGTTCAAATTTGAACTTGCCATAATCCATGATGCGACAAACAGGAGGTTTAGCTGTTTCGCTAACTAAAACGAGGTCTAATTCTCTCTCGTCAGCTATACGATTTGCCTCTTTGGTTTCCAGAACACCTAATTGTTCCCCGTCAGAATCAATGACTCTTACTTCGGGAAAACGAATATTATCGTTAATTTTTGGTAAATCTCTTGGAAATTTTTTTCTGTTGCTATAGGTCACAGGCTTTGAGTTATTTCTCCAATACGTAGGAATAAAATGGTTAAATAAATTTGATTATTACTAAATGTGATTAATAGGTTTTTTTCCCTTGTCAATATTATAATTGGTGATTGCTAATCTGAATGACTTGTTCTTATTTATTATCACTTAGATTTGTTGAATATTGGTGATTTAAGCAAAATATTAAAAAAAATTAACTAGTTTGAACTTTATGGATACAACGACAATAATTCAAGCCATATTTAATGGTCTGGCAGTTGGGAGCATTATTGCTTTAGCCGCAGTGGGTTTAACCCTAACTCTAGACATTTTACGTCTTTCTAATTTTGCCCATGGTGATTTTTTAACGGTGGGGGCTTATGGGGCTTGGTGGATTAATGAACGAGGAATTAATATTTGGTTGTCGATGGTTGTGGCGGCGGTAGGAACTGTTGTTTTAATGTTAGTTTCGGAACAGTTGTTATGGAAACCAATGCGTAATAAACGTTCTAGTGATACGAGCTTGATTATTGTATCTATTGGTTTAGCTTTATTTTTGCGTAATGGTATCTTATTTATTTGGGGCGGTACTAATCGTAATTATGATTTACCTTTAATCGAAGCGATCGATGTTGGAGGTGTTAAAATTACTTATTATCGTTTAATTGTGATTGCGGTAACAATTCTGGCTATTATTGCTCTACATCTGATTTTACAAAAAACTAAAATTGGTAAGGCGATGCGTGCGGTGGCAGACAACATTGATTTAGCTAGAGTTTCTGGGATTAATGTGGAACAGGTAATTTTATTTACTTGGATTATTACCGCTGTTTTAACAGCGATGGGAGGAGGTTTTTATGGACTTATTACCGCCGTTCGTCCTAATATGGGTTGGTTTTTGATTTTGCCTATTTTTGCATCGGTTATTCTCGGTGGTATTGGTAATCCCTATGGTGCGATCGCAGGAGGCTTAATTATTGGCGTGGCTCAAGAGTTAAGTGTTTCTATAGTTGGTTCAGAATATAAATTAGCAGTGGCATTAGTTATTATGATTGGTATTTTACTTATACGTCCTCAAGGAATTTTTAGTAAACAATAATACAGAATCTAGCTCTTGTTATCAGGTATAAGCCTTTAGCGGTTTTTAACACTAATTATCGAAAAAAATTTAGAATCATCACAACAGAACAATTCACAATATTAATTCATCCAGTACTAGTTATATTGGGAGTGTTTCCTCTCATCGGTATAGTTGGTTATTTTGCATGGGAAACCAGACAAAGAAGATTAAGCATTAAACAAGGAAATAAAAGTAAAATTCCTCCTTCTGTAGGTAAAAATCATGTGGAAATAGGTAAATGGTTATCTGGTGCAGTCGTTATCGTTACTTTAATTGGTTTAGCTAGACCTATTATTAATAATACTCTGCGAGAAGAGCTATGGAGTAGTAATTTATTTTTGTTGATTTTTTTAATTTTGATGTTTGTTTTCACTTTGGCATCTTTCTTTTGCTTATTATTTGCCAAGAGAAAACTATGGCGGGGAGTTTTTGCCACTTTGAGCGGTATGGGAATAGTTATTTTAGGATGTCAAGATGGTGTTTTTCGTCGTACCAACCAATGGTATATTTCTCATTACTACTATGGAATCATTGTTTGCTTGTTAATGATTTTTTCGATCGCAATAATTGATGACATTTACCGAGATAAATCTCTAAAATGGCGTAATCTTCATATCATTCTTAATTGTTTTGCCTTGTTTTTATTTTTAGGTCAAGCAATTACTGGTGCTAGGGATTTATTTGAAATTGCTTTATATATCCAACCACCCACTTAAACTTAGTTTTTGGATCACGACATCAATCTTGAAAATAGTTGATAATTAACCGCAGAGAACACAAAGGACATTGAGATTAACGTTTTTGATCTAGATTTGTTAACTATCAGAGGAAGTACTCAAAAATTTGTCCCCTATTTCTATTATGAACGTCTGATGTGAATTAAAAATGACCTTTATTCTATAAAGATTTCAGCCATAGGCAAAAAGCGTTAATTCCGAATAATTAACCAAATTACAAGGGTTTCAATAATTAATACACATTAGACGTATTATGAGTCACATTATATCTGGTAGAAGGAGAATATATTCTAACCCTACAGGTGTTGTCTCGTTTCCAGAAGTCTTTTGCGTAACATCAGCTTATAACTATGAGAAACGCTATATTTAAAGTTGAAGTGAAATTAATACTCATTTTCAATTTTATCTATATAAAATCATTATCATTCAATGTTTTTTACATTGAACTCAAGTAAATTGGTATGGGAGCAAAAAACCTTATGCCTTCGTGCCAAATAATTCATTATTAATTAGTTAACTGTTGCCATGAAATACAATTTACCTCGTCAACGTTGGAAATTTTACGATCGAAATCCTAGTTTAGTTAATAATTTAATGACAAACTTAGGTATCTCTCCTATCGTTGCAGAAGTAATTGTTAATCGTGGCATTAATAGTTTAGAACAAGCACAGGCTTATGTGAATCCAGAAGTAGTTAATTTACCTTCGCCTATTGATGAATTTCCTGATTTAGTTAAAAGTATTGAGATTCTCAAAAATGCGATCGCACAAGGACAAAAAATAGCTATTTGTGGGGACTATGATGCTGATGGAATGACCAGCACAGCCTTATTAATTAGAGCATTACGTCACTTAAAAGGCAAAGTCGATTATGCTATTCCCAGTCGTATGAAAGACGGATATGGGATTAATTGTCGTATCGTCGAAGAATTTAAAAAAGAAGGAGTCAGTTTAGTTTTAACCGTCGACAATGGTATCTCTGCTTACGATGCCATTGCTAGAGCAAAAGAATTAGACTTACAAGTTATTATTACTGATCATCACGACTTACCACCCAAGTTACCTCCTGCTGATGCCATTCTTAATCCGAAACTATTACCGAAAACTTCTCCTTATTGGGGATTAGCAGGAGTGGGAGTCGCTTATGTGTTAGCAGTTTGTACCGCTCAGGCATTAGGAAAAGTGAAAGGACTCGCGAAAACCTTATTAGAATTATATACTGTAGGGACGATCGCAGATCTTGCACCTTTAACAGGAGTAAATCGTCGTTGGCTAAAAAGAGGTCTCAAATTATTACCTAACTCAGATATTGTCGGCATTCGGGCATTGAGTATGTATGCAGGAGTCAATGGTGATAAAAAACTGTTGAATTCTGATGATATTGGTTTTAAATTAGGCCCTAGAGTTAATGCGATTGGACGATTAGATGATCCACAAATAATCATAGAATTATTAACAACAGAAGATGAAGAAGTTGCGGCTACTCGTGCTTTGCAGTGCGAACAAATTAATGGTACTAGACAGAATTTATGTAAGGTAATTGAGCAAGAAGCAATTCAATTAATTGAAGATACGCCGATAAATTGGCAGGACGATCGAGTATTATTTGTTATTAATGATAATTGGCATCATGGGGTAATTGGCATCGTTGCTTATCGTTTAGTCGAGCGTTATGGAGTTCCTGTTTTTATAGGTACTTATGAAGAAGAAAATCCAGGTTCCATAAGAGGTTCAGCTAGAGGAACAGAAGAATTTAATGTATTTGAAGCTTTGCAATTTTGTGATGATTTGTTAGGTAAATATGGAGGACATAAAGCCGCAGGAGGCTTTGGTTTTCCTCGAGAAAATTTGGCTTTAATTCACAGTCGTTTAAGAAATTTTTCCCATGAATGTTTAATACCTGAATATTTAAAACCTTTAGTCAAAATTGATACTAAAATTAGTTTTACCGATATTAGTTTTGAATTACTCAAAGAAATTGACAGTTTATATCCTTGGGGTATTGAAAATAAATCGCCTATTTTTTGGTCTTCTGAGGTAAGGGTTATTAGTCAAAAATTAACTCGCAGTGGAGAGCATTTACAGGTAACTTTAGCTCACGATAATATACCACTAAAAGCGATCGCTTGGCGTTGGCATCAATACTTTCCTTTACCACCAATGATTGATGTTGCTTACAAATTAAAGGAACATGAATGGCAAGGTAAAAAATCTATTCAGTTAGAGTTAGCAGGTGTGAGAAGTAGTAGCCCGTCAAGTTTGAAATGATAGATTATGGTAGCAGGGGAGAAAAGAGAAAAGGAGCTGGGAGAGAAAATATAGCAGAAAATGGGTTGATTAGGAGATTGATGATTTCTGAAAGTATTACTATGTCAAGATTGTAACCTTTGTCCTTTACTATATTTTGTTAGAGTTTTGAATATGACTGCCTATCCCTGAAAACAAATTTGATATCATTATCATGCAATTAACCTTAATTGTAGATCAATCCATTAGTAAACCATATTCTTGAGAAATATTAGCCAGAATTATTTTTGCAGCCGTGGCATTTTTAGCGAGTTTAGCAAATTCGAGGAATCTTCGTAATTCTTTTTTAATCAAATGACGCTCAATCTCCCATATCTCTCTTTCTAAGAAAGGAGGAGTAACAATCATATCAAATAAATTTGCTTCTGTTTTTCCTTGATATGGTCGTAAAATTCGTCCTCTTCGTTGGATAAACTGACGTGGATTACTACCACTAGCTAAAATTACTGCATTTTCAATCATTGGTATATCAATACCTTCATCTAAGCAACGAATTGCCACTCAACCTTGTAATTCACCTGTAATTAATTGTTGTTTTATTTTTTCTCTTTCTTCCACAGGAGTCTGGGCGGTGTAAGTATTAACTCGATAATGCAATTCTTTACCTAAGATACGGGTAACGGCTTCTAATTGTCTTTCATTGCGATTAGTATATCCGTCTCCACAATAAAATAAGGTTGCTTTCATCTGTGGATTTTTTTCCATTAATAATTTTAAAGCCGTTAATTTATTTTCTGCGGTGGCAATTAACCTGGCTCGTTTCAAGAGTAAAGATTTTAAATAAGGATTGTTTTCGATGTTATTATCTTCTGTTAAAGCCCAACCTATTCTTTTGGTTAATTTAGCATATTTAAGACTTTCTCAAGCTGTTAATTCTACAAAAATAGGATAATAATTATATTGAACTAATGCTTGTTTTTCGATCGCTTTTGCTAAAGTAAATTCAGGTGCTAATACTTGACCAAAATATTCAATTAATAAATCGGTGCCATCTTCATCAAAATAACGTTCTGGTGTAGCAGATAAAGCTAATCTTAAGCCAATTGTTTTCGGTAAACAGGATAATAAACGAGGTGAACCTAAGTTATGGGCTTCGTCTCCTACTATTAAAGTTTTTTCTGGTAAAAATGCTAATTGTGATTGGAATCTTTGAGTAATAAAAGTTGCATTAGTAGTAATTATTGTTAAAAAATTTTGTTTTTTATGTTGAATCTCATATAGTTGATTTGATAATTGAGTTTGCCAATCATAGACCGTATTAAAAGCTAAAATTGGCTTCAAATTAAACTCTTCTGCTGATTGAGACCACTGAGATACTAAATGTCTAAAAGGGCAAATTACTAATAAAACTTGTAAATTTATTTGTTCATATAATTCTGTTGCGATCGCTAAAGCTGTTATAGTTTTACCACTACCTGTTGCCATTTTTAATATGCCTCTTCCTTTGTTTTTAAACCAATTAATTACAGCTTCTTCTTGATAATCTCTTAAATTTAAATTGGGAGGATAAATAGGATAGCTATTAGAAAAATCTTGGTAATGATAAGAACTTTTTCTTTCTGCTAATTTATACTGATTTTTTTGTTGAAAATTCTGAATTATTTTCTGCCAATCAATAGAATTATAAATCATAATAAAATAACTATTTATATTAGTAGATAAAGATTAACAAAAAACAATAACTTAATTGACAAAATAAAGTTTGAAACTATCTATTTTTGATATATTTATAATCTTCGTAAGATTGAGAATTTTACAAATTTTATAAATTCTATCCATAAATTATTATACGCATTGTACGGTATTTTATATTTAGTTATTGATGTTAAACAATAAATTTTGTTCATCGTTGATATATTTAGCTTTTTGTTAAAATTTATTTATAGACAGTTTACCTGTAATGTTTCGACAACGTTTATTCATTAAACACCCCATAGAAAACAAAGAATACAGAGATTAACCTTTTGGATGTGTTTTTATTGAGCATGAGAGTCTTATCAAATTATTTATGATACTGTCAAGGATATTTTCTCAATATTTTTTTCTCAATTAATTATTTTCAAAAATTTTAATTGCTAAGTTTAAAATTTTTAAAATAAAATTCCCAAATTATCAAATAAAATAAATATTACTAATATATTGCTCAATAGATTTGGTCATTAAAACTATTTTGATAAAAATTCAAAAAATATTATTTTAGCTTGACAAAATCAAACAGTATTTGTTAGCATTGTGAGTACGAGGACTTCCAAGGGGATTCAGAAATAGCCCAAATGGTGAGGCAGTTGTTTTTAGTACAACCTAGACATGGGTTCGATTCCCATTTTTTTACAAAATTTCTCCTAATCTTTCCTCATTTAAAGTATTTAATAATTTAGAATCATGTTTAGATTCCCGAATCAGAATAGTTGTTATATAAATTGATAAAATAATCTTTTTTAAGTTGTTGAATTTTTTTAAGATTAAAAGCGAGAGTTGAGTAAATAAAAAGAATATAGAGTGTTTGAAATGTTGTTAAAACAAATGGAAGAGAGAAAATATATGTTCAAAAGTAATTTGTCATCTGCAAGTAGGCTTTGCCCGTTGACATCCTCCCAGCGTCGGAGACGCGGGATTCCTAAGAAATCTAGAGGTTCATGGAATCTCATCAAAGCAATTGCTGATGAATTACCTATCACCAGACTGTTACGATTTTTTGTAGAAGATATTGCCAACAATAACGAGGATACAGGAGGAAAACGATTAAACAATGCCAGAGTTAGAAGATTTGGGCAACGAATTTGGGATAAAGCTAATGCTTATCAAGTGATTAAATATCGAGATAAATATAAAACGATTATTCGCCATTGTCGTTTGAAACCTGAGAAATCGAAAGGAGAAGACAAGGTAGAATTACAAAATTGGCTTTTTGGGAAACTCACTAAAGCAAATCAAGTGGTTAAATGCCATTTACTGCGACGCGGATAAATTAGCGACTAACTTGGTATTGCCTCCTAAAGTAGCTTTAGTAGTAGATAACAGTTTGAGTATGAAAGGAAAGCAAAGCCGAAACAATTACCCAATTGCTTTTGCCGAAGCCATCACTCGAATTTGTTTAGCAACCCAATCAGATGTTAAAGTTTGGTTTACCCATCCGATTCAAGTGACAAAAGAAATTTTTACTGTGGCTGGTGCGACAGATTTACGCTTACCTTTAGCCAAAGCAATTACCTCTATGCCTGATGCGGTAATTATTATCTCTGATGGCTATGAAAACCAATCTTCTGGTACTGTTGGAGCTATTTTAAATACTAAAGCAGTGAAAAATAGTGGGATTCACTTTTATCAAATTAATCCAGTAGCTGCAACTGAGGCAAAAGGTGCAACTCGTACTTTGGCTGATGGAATTAAATTGATTTCTATGGCTGATGTGAAACAGTTTCCTTTAGCTTTGTTGATGAGTCAGATGAAAGATAATCCAGATTTGTTAACTAGTCATTTGGATAATGTTTATCGAGCATTACGAGTTAATGATATTCGTCAAGCAAAAGCAATTGCCCGATTTAAAAATTCCATTAGCTATCAGCCATAAGCTATCGGCTATCGGTAAAATATTTTGGACTTACGCAAAGTACTTCTGGAGACAACAAACACCCGTAAGGGCAGAATATATTCTGCCCTTACCAGATATAATGTCTGGTGCGTAAATCCTGATATTGAATAAGCAGCAAGGAAAAAAGATGACACTTATCAACTTGTTTCACCTAAAGTAATACAAATTAAAAAATGTTATTTTCCTTTATTAACAAGTTGAAAGCCGACAGCTAATCGCCAAAAAAATTTTCAATGAGGACATATAGATCAAGATGTTAAGAAATTATTTAGCGGGATTTGAACCAAAACAGCCTCAAATTGTTGGTAATATGGTCGTGATTCCCTTGGTTAATAGTAATGTGGAATTCTCTGGTATTGCTGGTGCAGAAAATGTCAAATTACAACAAGATATTGACTATGGCACATTAGAATTAATTCCTTTGGAAGATCAATTGACGATCGTCCCCAACGGTTATACTATCATTACCAAAGAAAAGGCACAAGATCGTACTGTCCCTGCTGTGCATATCTTGCAAAAAAATAAAAAAGTAAAAGCCTATTGTGTGCAATCAAGTCAATCTGGTTTGATGGATGGCAATCATACTGAAGATAACAAAGAATTAAGATTCTCTCTAAAGCTTTTTTTACCTAAAGCTTTTTTTACATAGGCTCGACAAATTATGAATTAGCTTAACTTGCTATCTGTCAAAAAGTTCGTCAAGGTTTAACGGCTTATGAGACATGAGACTATCTTTAAAGTACTTTCTCCTAATCCTTCTTTAATTTACCTCTAATTGAGCAATTACAATTATTCAATATTTAAATTTATTCTTGATTATCAATTTTTGCGACATTACCCCCTTTTATCCAAGCTTCTTGTTCGCTGCCAGGAACACGTATTTTCTGCCACTTGCCATCTTCACTAGTACTTAAGACAATTAGTTTGGTATTATACCCTACTCCACCAACTCTTTGGGCTTCTTTAGTAGGTTCAGAGCGTAAACTCAAACCATTTGACCATGTAACTTTAGCGAAATATGCACCTGCTGGTAATTCTTCTTGTTTAGGTTCAGTTTTTTCAGCAGTTTTTTCAGGTTCAGTTTTTTCAGCAGTTGTTTTAGTATCAGTTTTAGTTTCTGTCTTAGTCTGTGTTTTTTCTTTTTCAGGTGAAGATTTTTCTTCTGCAAAAATATGCTTTTCTGGATTAGCATTGATATTAGTGAGGAAAAAGTATGCACCCCCTGCTATTCCTGCGGTAAAAAATATAATACCTAAGAAAAAACCAATGATAAATTGAAATAGGCTGGATATACTCATGGTTAATTAGTAGAAAAATTAATCTGTTTTTACTTTTGATGTTAATAAATTAACCTACTCTAACATCTTTTTCAATAATGAGCAGAAAATACCTTTAAGAAATAATAATTCAAGCAGATTGAAATACTATAAGCTTTAACTAGCAAATGTTTTAACGATGTTAAGACTTAATGAATTCCTTTGCTAGCAATTAAGGGTATAAAAAATATTTCCTGTTAAAAATATTTCGACAATAAGTTCGCTCCTCAATCTCCATCTTTCGAGTAGAATGAATCAATAGAGTTTTAGTACAAAAATAGAACGAATGTCTTTTGTTGGTTTACATGTTCACACAGATTATAGTCTTCTTGACGGTGCATCTCAAATTCCTAACTTAGTACAACGTGCTACAGAATTAAACATGCCTGCGATCGCAGTTACAGATCATGGTGTTATGTATGGTGCAATTCAACTCATTAAGACCTGTATGAACAAAGGTATTAAACCAATAATCGGCAACGAAATGTATGTTATCAATGGAGATGTAACAGTTCGTCACAAAAAGATTCGTAAATATCATCAAATCGTTCTAGCAAAAGACAAAAAAGGCTATCAAAACTTAGTCAAACTCACCACCATCTCACAACTAGAAGGAATGCAGGGAAATAATGCCATCTTCGCCCGTCCTTGTATTAACAAAGAATTATTAGAGGAATATCACGAAGGATTAATTGTCACCAGTGCTTGTTTAGGAGGAGAAATACCCCAAGCCATTTTGCAAGGAGACTTTAAACGAGCCAGAGAAGTCGCTAAATGGTATAAAAAGGTTTTTGGAGATGACTTTTATCTCGAAATCCAAGATCATGGATCAAAAGAAGACCGTATTGTTAATCTAGAAATAGTTAATATTAGTCAAAAATTAGGCATTAAAATTGTTGCCACTAACGACTCTCATTTCATTTCCTGTAATGATGTCGAAGCCCATGATGCCCTAATTTGTATGAATACCAAAAAAAATATCGATGAAGTCAAAAGATTAAGGTATTCAGGTACAGAATATATCAAATCAGCAGAAGAAATGAGGCTGTTATTTCAAGACCATTTAGAAACAGAAATTATCGAACAAGCCTTAGCAAATCCCTTAGAAGTTGCCGACAAAATTAAACCCTACGACGTATTAGGTGAACCGAGAATTCCTGATTTTGATGTACCTGCTGGGCATACAGCCGAAAGCTATGTCGAAGAAGAAACTTGGAAAGGCTTACTCGCTAGATTCAAATGTATTAAAAGAAGTGAAATAACCACCGAATATCGAGAACGTTTAGAGTATGAACTCAAAATGATCGAACAAATGGGTTTTTGTACTTATTTTTTAGTAGTGTGGGACTATATTAAATATGCTAGAGATAATAACATTCCCGTAGGGCCAGGAAGAGGTTCAGCCGCAGGTTCATTAGTTGCTTATGCCCTTGGTATTACTAATATTGATCCTGTTCATCATGGTCTGTTGTTCGAAAGATTTTTAAATCCTGAACGTAAGTCTATGCCTGATGTAGATACAGATTTTTGTATTGAACAAAGGGATAAAATGATTCAATATGTTACCGAAAAATATGGCGAATCTAAAGTTGCTCAAATTATCACTTTTAACCGTATGACATCCAAGGCGGTATTAAAAGATGTAGCCAGAGTCTCAGGAATTTCCTATGCAGAATCAGACATGATGGCGAAAATGATTCCTGTAGCGAGGGGTAAACCAGCAAAATTGAAAGTAATGATTTCTGATGATACTCCTGCACCTGAGTTTAAGGAAAAATATGACACTGAGCCCCATGTGAAAAAATGGTTAGATATGGCTATCAGAATTGAAGGTACCAACAAAACTTTTGGTGTTCATGCGGCAGGAGTTGTTATTGCTAGTCAACCTTTAGATGAAATTGTACCTTTACAAAAAAATAATGAAGGTTCTGTAATTACTCAATATTATATGGAAGATTTAGATTCTTTAGGTCTGTTAAAAATGGACTTTTTAGGTTTAAAGAATTTAACTACTATTCAAAAAACAGCGGATTTAATTAAAACAAATCAAAATATCGATATTGATGTGGATGAGTTGCCTTTGGGAGAAAGAAAAGCTTTAGATATTTTGGCCAAGGGTACGAGTAAAAAGTTACCCAAAGATGTTGCTCAAACCCATAAATTATTAGAAAGTGGTAATTTAGAAGGTATTTTTCAGTTAGAGTCTGATGGCATGAAACAGATTGTCAAAGATTTAAAACCCTCGGGGATTGAGGATATATCTTCGATTTTAGCTTTATATCGTCCTGGCCCTTTGGATGCTGGTTTAATTCCTATTTTTATCGATCGCAAACATGGTAGAGAACAGATAAAATATCAAGATAAATTATTACAACCAATCCTCAACGAAACCTATGGAGTATTAGTTTATCAAGAACAAATCATGAAAATGGCTCAAGATTTAGCAGGTTACTCTCTGGGTGAAGCTGATTTGTTAAGAAGGGCGATGGGTAAGAAAAAAATCTCGGAGATGCAAAAACATCGAGAAATATTTATTGATGGTTCAGTCAAAAATGGTGTGTCTTCTGCCACTGCCGAGGATTTATTTGAACAAATGGTTAAGTTCGCTGAATACTGTTTGAGTTATGATACTGAAGTTTTAACTGTTGAATATGGAGCAATACCTATTGGTAAGATAGTCGAAGACAAGCTCGATTGTGAAGTTTATAGTATCGATAAAAATGGTTTTATTTATACTCAAAAAGTTGCCCAATGGCATAACAGAGTGGAACAAGAGGTGTTTGAGTATGAATTAGAAGATGGTAGAACAATCAAAGCAACCGAAGATCATAAAATTATGACTACAGATAGACAAATGTTGCCCATAGAACAAATATTTCAACAAGGTTTAGATTTGTACGAGGTAAGAACAAGTCTCAGATATTGTGTTCTCGTCCCCTAAATTCCTCAACTTTGGGAGACTTTTTCTCTTTTTCCTCCGTAATTGGTAACTAGGGGTATTTTCAGTAGTGAATCAGACTTTTTAAACATCCTATTAAGTTAACACTATATTACATAAGTTCTGATTCAAATATCTTCATCAATTCTCAATTTTCAGTTCTTTATTACCAGTAATTACTTTGTCTAAACAACTTTGCATTTTTCGTCCTAAGATTGGCACATTCTCTTCTTGAATCATTGACAGATGATTACCTGGAACTTCATGAATTTCAAAATTGCCATTCGCTAAATACTTCCAAATAGGTATACTTATGTTTGCGGCAGCTTTACTTTCTTGGGCAAGAAAAAAGGTAATCTTTCCCTGATATGACTGGGGAAAATATTCCATAACCATTTCGTAATTAGTTTCCATATAAGCTATCATGGCTTCGTCGTCACGGGGCAAGTCATTTTTAAATATTTCCTGAAAAGAAATACTTTTAGTCTTTTCAACAATTTCCTGATTTTTTTGAAATTTGTTGATGATACATCTTGGTGCCATGGTGTCTAACAAACCGATAAATGCAACGGACTCATTTTGAGCCAGAAGTTGTTGGGCTATTTCAAAAGCAATAATGCCTCCTGTAGAAACACCAACTAAACAATAAGGGCCTTTGGGTTGAACTGTACGAATTTCTTTAATATAGTTAGTTGCCATTTCCTCAACCGTGTCACAAACTATTTTTTTGTCTTGAAGTCCTTGTGCTTGAATTCCATATAATGGTTGGTCACTATCCAAATTACCCGCTAGATGTCGAGAACTCAGAACAGTACCCAGAACTCCATGAACATAAAATAAAGGTGGTTTAGTCCCATTAGGCTGAATTGGTACTAAAGATAACCAAGATGAAGACCATCCTTTTTTACGAATAGTATAGGCTAGTTGCTCAACTGTTGGAGCAGAAAATATAGTTGCGATAGGTACGGTTGCATTGCAAATTTTCTCGATTTTTTCAAATAATGTATGCATTTTTTTCTTTCCTGAATAAGAACTTTTTTGTTCTTCATAGTCTG
>JAALKG010000057.1 GCA_011088145.1 Cyanobacteria bacterium MH1_Bin12
CATCTTCTTACCACACTCTGTTTCTGTTTAAAAATTACTTAGGGGTATATTCTATATTGTTTTAAGTTCTAATTGATGACACGCCCTAAGGTTACTTAATTCATTTTTGACACTAAGATCCATTATAAATATTCTGACAACATTCTCTGTAAAACTTTGATAAAGCAATACAACTTAACATCAACCTTGATTTACAAACATCACAAAAGATTAATAAATAAGTGAATCACAGCCATCATGTATCATAGGAGAGTCGCACCCATTCCTAGTTGTTGATATAATTCATAATCGACTATCCTTTGTCTATGTTTGTGAGTATAAGCTCTAAAATTCAATACTGCTTTGCGTTCACTATTTCCCCATTCTTCTAATCCTTCCTCTACAAATCCATTCCATAGCCATTGTTTGACTTTTTTCAATCTTTTGAGAGTTCCTCCTACTCGATATAAGTTTTCCACAGATAAAAAAAATAGATATAACCCCACGAAAAATATTTGCAGGTAAGAATGAGGTGATTGAGAATACAATAATTAAACAAGAATCAATCAAATAGGATGACACAAGATAATCTTCTACCAAGTAATGTCGAATTGTGGCAAAAAAGTACGAATTGGGAACCATCACCAGAACAACAAAAACTTTGGCAAGAATTATATTTAGAAATATTAGCGATTAATAAACATTTAAACTTAACTCGTATTAACACCTTAGAAGAATTTTGGGAAAAAAATTTATGGGATTCTCTTGCACCTATTCTTGATTATGATTTAACTGATAAAAAAATTATAGATATTGGTACAGGAGGAGGTTTTCCTGGTTTGCCGATCGCATTAGCTTTTCCAGATGCTAAATTAGTTTTAATGGATTCTGTTAGTAAAAAAATTAATTTTATTAATAGTTTTATCGAGAAGTTAAAAATTGAAAACGTCACCACATTAGTTAATCGAGCAGAAGTTATTGGTAAACATATAAATCATCGCACTCAATATGATTTTGTGACTGTTCGTGCAGTATCTCAAATATCGGTTTGTTTAGAATATTCTTTACCTTTGTTAAAACAAGGAGGAATAAGTATTTTATATCGAGGCAATTTATCTGATGAGGAAAAAGAGACAACGGACAAAGTAGCGAAAAAACTGGGTGGTAAAGTCGTTAAAATAACGAATCAAAACACTCCTATTAATGATAATGTTCGCCATTGTATTTATATCGAAAAAATCAAATCGACTGCGGATAAATATCCTCGGCAAACTGGTATTCCAACGAAAAAACCTCTTGAATAATAATTAATAATTAATATTTTCAAGATTTAGCTTTTCGTCGGATGGGCATTTTTCTAAACAAATATGATACACATCAATAATTATCATAAATGCCCACCAATAATCTACATCAGGATGCGATCGCACTTTCACTCTTTTAGCCAATTCCCATTGTCAATTCTCCATTCTCCATTGTGATCAACTCTGTAATCATGAATAATAAATTATTGTTCATCAACAATAATCATCAATGACTTATCAACAAGAAAAAGAAGTAGCAATTTCTGCGGTTTTACAAGCAGCAAAACTATGCCAAAGAGTAAGAGAAGATATACCTCCTGCGATCGAAAAAAAAGATAAAAGTCCTGTTACCGTAGCCGATTTTGGTTCTCAAGCAATTATCTGTAAAGCTTTAAAAGAAGTATTTCCCAATACACCAATTGTGGGAGAAGAAGATTCTCGGACATTACGTCAAGATGATCAAAAAGCTACTGTCAATAAAATTACAGATTATGTTAAAGAAGTAATTGATACTGCTACAACGACCAATGTTTTGGATTGGATTGATTATGGTAATGGTGAAGTTAGTAATCGTTTTTGGACATTAGATCCCATTGATGGCACTAAAGGTTTTTTACGTCAAGATCAATATGCGATCGCATTAGCCTTAATTGAAGATGGAGAAGTAAAATTTGGTATCTTAGGATGTCCAGCCTTAAGTTTTGATGATAGTGAAACAGGTTTTATTTTTGTCGCCATCAAAGGAGAAGGTAGCTATCGCATGTCCATCGCTGGTGGAAAGATGACCAAATTACAAGTAGTTTCTAGTGAAGATGTCAGTCGTTTTCGTTTTGTCGAAAGTGTGGAAGCTAGTCATGGAGACCAAGAACAACAAAATGCCATCGCCCAAGCAGTAGGAATAACCAGTGAGTCAGTCAGAGTTGATTCCCAAGCCAAATATGGTATTGTCTCTTCAGGAGAAGCCGCTTTATATTTAAGATTACCCTCCCCTAAATATCCTAATTATCGAGAAAATATTTGGGATCATGCCGCAGGTGCGATCGTCGTTGAAGAAGCAGGTGGTAAAGTAACTGATATGTATGGCAAACCTCTTGATTTTGCCACGGCAAGTAAAATGAATGATAACAGAGGGGTTGTGGTAAGCAATGGAGGCATTCATAACTCGGTATTGAAAGCATTAAATCTCAAATAAAATCTTTTAGAAATTATTGAAAATTGGCAAATATTAGTGCGTTAGGGAATTGATAAGATTGATCAAGTTAATCAGCTTCCGTAACGCATCTATGATTTTAATATTAAGAACTAAATTGTAGAATGTCCTAAAGCCAATCCCATAACTAACATACCCAACACTAAGAAAGGTTGCGCACTGGCTTGATATTTGACATCATTTTTAAGAGGATCTCTTAAGAAATACATATCTTGGAAAGTAATTTGGGGAATTACTAGCAATAATAGGATGGTTGCATAAACATTTTGGTGTAAATAGATTAAATATCCGCCCATAGCAATTTGAAAAGCATCAATCATAATTACACATATCCATGCAGCAGTGGTGACACCAAACATTACTGGTAATGATTTTAAACCTAATTCTCGATCGCCTTCCACACTTTTAAAGTCATTAACCACAGCAATCCCTAAACCCGCCATACTATAAATCAAAGTGAGTACCACCACAGTCCAATTTAACTCACCAAATAAAGCATGACCTGCCCACCAAGGTAAAGCAATATAACTTGAACCTAAAGCATAGTTACCTAACCAGCCATTTTTCTTTAACTTTAAAGGAGGTGCAGAATAAATATAGGATATAAAAGAGCCACCAACTGCTAAACAAGTCAAAATGGGAAACTCATGTCCTGCCCAAACATCTAAACCGTAAGCAATACCAATACCACCAAAGAGTAAAATTAAAATTTGTACGGCTACTTGTGGTACGGATATAGCACCTGAAGGAATAGGACGATAAGGTTCGTTAATAGCATCAATTTCTCGATCGTAAAAATCGTTCATGGTTTGAGTGTAACCTGCCAAAAGAGGCCCTGACATTAACATACAAGTCAAAGCCATAAAGAAATCGTTAATACTCCAAACATATCCACCAGAAGAAGCCGCACCACAGACAACACCCCAGATTAAAGGTATCCATGTAATTGGTTTCATTAATTGAAGCCTAATTTGCCAGATATTTTTGGATTTAGATGCACCTTTCATCCCTAATAACTGTCTGGCTTTAGAGCCTTTATCATCTCGATCTAATTCAACTTTACTGTAATCTTTATCTTGTGTATCTGTCATTAATTTTTATTTTTTTATATATTAATTACCAAAATAGTATATAGCGTTTCTATCTTGAGTTTTGAAAATTAGAATACGCAATAATGCCAGTGGGATTATTTGTTCATACTCATTATCCATTATCCATTAATATAAATCACTTGGAAGTTATCATTTAAATTACTAAGAAATGAGGATTGAATTTATCTAGAATATTTATAGATTACACTCTACTAGAGCATCAATTTTGTTTTGAGGGATAGGTAGTCATATTCAAAACTCAAACAAAACACTTTCTCTCTCAGCTCCTTTGCTATACCATAATCTATCATTTCAAACTCGACAAACTACTACAGTTCTTGATAATAATAGTAGTATTGCTTTTCTTCAATATACCTCTGGTTCAACGGCATCTCCCAAAGGAGTAATGATTTCCCACCGTAATATTTTGGAAAATTTAACAGCAATTCATGATTATTTTGAACATACTAGCGAAAGTCATGGAGTGAGTTGGTTGCCCATGTACCACGATATGGGTTTAATCGGCACAGTTTTGCAACCTCTTTACGGTGGTTTCCAAGTGACGATCATGTCCCCATTAATGTTTTTACAACGTCCTTTACGATGGTTAGAAGCCATTTCTCGCTATAAAGCAACTAGCAGTGGTGCACCCAATTTTGCTTATGATTTTTGTGTGCGTAAAATTAAACCTGAACAAATTACTCATCTGGATTTAAGTAGTTGGGATGTAGCTTTTAATGGTGCAGAACCAATCAATTATCAAACTTTACAAAAATTTGCTTCTCTTTTAAAGCCTTGCGGGTTTCGTTCAGAAGTTTTTTATCCTTGCTATGGAATGGCAGAAGCTACTTTGATGGTTTCTGGGGGCAAAAAAGCCAATTTAGTGGTTAATAAAAAAGTTGATGCGGCTGCTTTAGAAAAAAATGAAATTATTATTCTTGATGATGATGATCAACAAGGAAAAATTCTCGTCAGTTGTGGTCAAACTATTCCTAATCATAAGGTTAAAATTGTTAATCCTGAAACTTTAATTGAATGTAGCGATCGAAAAATAGGAGAAATTTGGGTGTCAGGAGCGAGTATTGCTCAAGGTTATTGGCATCAAGCACAATTGAGTGAACAAACCTTTGGTATTGATATCGAGGATAATGAAAAAGAAGGTTTTTTACGTACTGGTGATTTAGGATTTTTACATGAGGGAGAACTTTTTATCACGGGCAGACTGAAAGATTTAATTATCATTAATGGTTCTAATTACTATCCTCAGGACATAGAGTGGATCATTGAACATAGTCATCCTCAAATTCGTGCTGGTTGTACTGCGGCTTTTTCGGTGGATATTGAAGAGAAAGAAAATTTGGTGGTAATGGCAGAAATTGAACGTGCTTACTGGAAAAATGGTGTTAAAAGTAATGGTGATGGCGAAAATGATTCTCACTCTAACCAATTAGAATTGATTAGTACCATAAAGCGATCGATTTCAGGCAATTATGATATACAAGTTCATGCGGTGAAATTACTCAAACCGGGTACAATTCCCAAGACTTCTAGTGGTCAAATTCAACGTCAGGCTTGTAAAAAGATTTTTGTGTCAGAAAATCTCACCGTTAATTTTAATCACTGAAATAACCCATAATATTCATTTGTGAAGAATTTGTTGAGATTTGTATAGTTTAGAAAATATGTTCAAAAAATCAGCTCTTTAATATAAGTTGATTAACAAACAAAACTAACTATTAGAATTTAAAAGTAAAGATTTATTTGAATAATTAAAATATTATTTTTGAAAACAATTATCACATTTTCCACAACTAAAATTGCTTCTAGTAGAAAACCCAAAACTTGATAATAAAAAATTCCATCGACAACGTTTAGTTGTTAAATATTTATGAGTTTGTTTAGTTGACTTTTTTTGTCGATCAATTAAAATATTAATAGCTTGTTTAGGTTCATTTAAAGTTAATTGATAAGTATAAGGATCTAGCCATTTTAACTGTTTACTACTATGGAGAATTCCTAAATATAAAGGATATTGACGATCGCTTTTATTGGTAAACAATTGATTAATATTACCTGTAGCAGGAATTTGAGTTAAAAATTTTTGTGCTGACTGATATTGTTTAATTTGTTGTTCTCAAAAAAAATTCTGACGTTGCTTATCCTCTGGATTAAGTAAACCAGTCGCCTCACTTATCAAAGCAACCGTTTGAGTTAACTTACCATCTCTTCCTCCTCGTCCAATTTCTTGAATATATTCTGATAACAATAGAGGTGCTTGATAATGGAATATCCATCGTAAATTAGACTTATTAATTCCCATACCAAAAGCAGAAGTACAAACAACAAATTTAACTTTTTCTGCTAACCAATCTGATTCAATTTGTCTTCTTTTTTGAGCAGATAAGCCACCGTGATAAGCATTATTTTTATATCCTTTTTGCTTAAGTAATTCTGTTAGTATTTGACTATCTTTACGAGTACGAACATATATCAAACCACTTTGCTTATTTTTTTGTTCAATAAACTTAAATAATTCTTTTTTTCTTCCTTTTGGTGTCCAAATTGTTTTGACTTTAATTTGTAAATTATCACGATAAGGACTAATCAAAAACTGTTGAGAATTTTTTAATTGTAAAGATTGAATAATTTTTTGTCTACTTTGGTTATCTGCGGTAGCCGTGAAACAAGCAAAAGGAATTTGAGTACCTGATGGCTTACATTTGTATAATGTTTTACGAACAATCCCTAAACGTTGATAAGCAGGGCGAAAAGTCTCTCCCCATTGGGCTAAACAATGGGCTTCATCTAAGATTAAACTATTGATTTTGATAGCAGGTTGACTGATAACTTGCCAGACAGGAGGCGATAGTAATGTTTCTGGAGATAAGTATAGTAATCGATATTTTTGGGCTTGTAAACCTTGTAAAGTATATCTTCTGTCTGTTTTGTTGATTTCGCTATGGATTATAGTAGCTGGGAGATTTTTCGATCGCAACTCTTGTACTTGATTTTCCATTAAAGCGACTAAAGGAGAAATGACGATAGTTACACCAGTTTCTAACAACGCAGGTAATTGAAAACACAACGACTTTCCTCCTCCCGTTGGCATTACTACCAAGCAGTCTTTTCCTGACAAGATAGACTGAATTATTTGGGCTTGTGGATGACGAAAATCATCGTAACCCCAATATTTTTTGAGAGACTTTCTCAATGATTCTAAACCGTCATTCATATCGATTTACGAAGTAAAAAATGTAATGAATTCGCAAGGTTGAAAATTATATATTCCCTTACATAAACTATAACAAAGACGATCGAGAGTTGAGAATTGAGAATTAGTAATGCTATGTCTCTACAAAGACGTTAAATTTTTTTGTTTTTTTCACGAACAAAAAACTTGTGTGCCTATATTTTCGATTAACAATGTACAACTAAAATTCAGTTTAATTTATTAAACGATTTCTATTAGCCTTGAATGTCAATTCAAAATGGGTAATGAAACTTTACCTGACCTTAGTCCGATTTGTTTTGATTCTCCTCAATAAAATCAGTTAAAGCATTATATTTGGGAGACATAGATTGATTTAAATATTCTAATGCTCCCCAACTACCATGTTTACTCGGTTGTCCAATATCGGAAAAGTGCATGAATAAACCTCCTCCTGATTCTTGCCAACCATTTAATAATTCCTTGTAGAGTTTGTACATTTGAGGATTACGATTTAATTCTATGAAAAAATCATTTAATTGCTCATCGCTTTTTACTTTTCCACGACCGACAATATGTTGTCCTCCTTCATAAGCAACTAATTGTAAGCTTCTTTCTTTTGCTATTTGATGATGATCAACAAAATTTTCATGGGTATCTTTCAAGCTACTTTGTTTTTTATCTTCTGGCAATAAACCACCTTTTTGTAATTGTTGAAAAGCACTTTGGAATCCTCCATCAGGTTGATTTAACCAAGATTTGACAATAGACTTATTATCTTTATGCCCTAAACTACTACCAAAATAACCTGTAATTGCATAAATAGAAATTCCATATTGATAACAAGGTTTATTACCTTCTGCCACCCACAAAGGACAATCTAAAGCACCTTTTTCTAATCCTTTATATGCAGTTTGAGTGGAGATGACGCAATTAACTCTATCTTTTTGTTCTGCAAAGATATCCTTCCAGATATCACACATTTGAGCCGTACGCATTCCATACCAATTCATACGGGCATTTCCTTCTTTGCCCCATTTTTGTTTGGCTTGTGTCATGGCGTATTTAGCTTGTTGAAATTGCCAATTCCAAACCTCATTAGAAAATTCCACATATATTTTACGATCGCGATCTAGATTTTTTTTAACTAACTGAGCAAAATTAGTCATATATTCATCTGTCCCTTGATGAGGCATATTAAACCAAGCATCTTTTTCTAAGTTGTTCGCCAAAGCAACCATAATTTTGATCGGCACACCTTTGAGGAAGTAAGAATTATCACCTATCTTCGGTCGATTTTGCCATTCTTGTTCGATAGAATTATTAGTTTTCATCCAATCCATAAAACGAAGAGTACTAAATGGCTTAGTTTTTTCTAAGAATAAAGGATTAAAGATTTCCCCTTGATTGAATAACGATTCTTGTTTGGCTTCGACTACTTTTATATTGCGTATATAATTTCCCGTTTTGTTTGGATCCGTTTCGGTTATGGTTAGAAGAATACCTCCTTTTTTCGTTTCATCTACTTGGATAACATTTCTACCTAATCTAGATTCTGAGATAATTTTGGTGGCAGCAAAACCATATTCTATGGTTCCTTCTCCATCGTATAAAACAATATATTTACCCCCAGGAAACTTATCTGTCATGTTCCGAAACATAATAGTACTAACGCGAGTATACTCTGGTGAATCTTGTGGAGATGGTAATGATTTTACCCAACCATTTTGATCTAAATTCAACAGTTCATATTCATTCGTGTTCCATTTTCCTTGACAACCAGATTCAGATTTTTGACATTGAGTTATCCATTTGTTAGAAGATTGAAAATGATCTATAAATGGTAGTTGAGAAGACCAATAGCTAATTCTGCCTAAATTTGTTCCTACGGATAATTTATGTTGATTATGGCTAACATTTTCTCCTTGATTTTGATTTGATAAGACTATTTTGTTATTATCTGGGAGATAAGGAGATTTCCCACAACTACCCATAAATGTTCCAATTAAACATAAGGTAATTAAATTTAAAGTTTGAGGTACGGAATAAAAATCTATTTTTAGCATAAATCAATGATAAGCGATCACTAAAAGTGTCGTGCAAAACATGATCGAGCAGTGCCAGCCTTCGGCTGATCGATGAAAGAGTTGATTTGAAATAGAGAATGATGTTTGTTTCAAGTAAAACCAATAATGGTGTAAAAATGGTTAGGTATTTATGATCGAAGAAAATCAACTTTGACTCAATTATCTATTATCGTTAAAATATGCCCAATAAAACATTGAGATGAAGACAAAAATAAATCTTAAAAACTATAAAAGGAAAGGATTATTAGAGTTCTTCAAAAACAATCAGTTTCCGCATTTTTCGACCACCAGCAATGTAAATATAACTGACCTCAAAGATTTTGTGGATCAAAACAAATCTGGTTTCTTTTTATCTATCAGCTTTCTCATTTCCAAATCTATCAACCTCATTCCCGAATTAAGACATAGAATGATCGACGGTGAATTGTTTGAGTTTAATCAAGTTGACCCCGGATTTACAGTTTTGTTGGAAGATGAGACGTTTTCATTTTGCGATTGTCAGTATTTTGAAAATTTTAAGCAGTACCGAGAATATGCAATTGTTCAGATAAAGAAAGTCAAAGAATCTCCCAATTTAGAAACTAAACAAAAACATCACATGTTTTTTATGAGCAATCTACCTTGGTTTAATTTTTCCTCAATTGTTCATCCCTATGACCAAAGATATGCTTTTATTCCTATAGTTTCTATTGGGAAATATTTTAAGCAGGAAAACGAATTAATTATACCTATTGGTATTCAAGTTCATCATGGACTAGTCGATGGTATTCATGTGGGTAAGTTTTATAATCGTCTATCACAAATGTGCAACCAGCCTGAGATATGGTTAGATTGATAGACTATTAGTCTAATTTAAAAAATCAAGTTATCAAAATAAACAGAATTTAGTTTACTTAATGATTTCGATCGCAATCAAAGGAACTATATTAAATACTATAATGAGTATTTTATAGATACCAAGAACAAGATACAAGCTTAATGTGATTTGTTCTTTTTCTAAGTTGAATATCTTGCCATGTAATCGATAGATAAAATTTTTCGTTGTTATTATCATCACGACGCTAAATAACAATAGTCCAAAATTGATCACTGTACTCCATAGTAAAAAATCATGTATTTTGTCTATGCTCATCATAAATCTCCTTTAACTATTGAGAATTAAAAATGAAATTCATTTAAATCACTATTCTCTTTAATTATCGCAAATAGTTCTGAGTAGTTATAGATTTTACTTGGAGAATTTCGGGAAATGAAAATACCAGTTATTAAAGAAAAGTCCCGCAAACTTGAGGATTTAGAATGCATAAGTGCAATATTTTTTTAAGAAAAATCACCTTATAGTTACTTAACTTTTATTCATAAAAAATGAAAGATACAATCCCAAAATTCATGAAGAAGCAAATAAAGCATAGTAAACGATGAAAAGACTCTAAATTAAGTGGTTGTTCATTCTCAATTCTCAATTTCATTGACCACTATCTTATCCAAAGGTAACTCACTGGCAAAATTAGTAACTTTATCAAACTTTAATGCTCCGTGATTAGAACCCCATTTTTGTTCATTTGTATTGACATCTAAACCTCTATCCCAACTGAGAAAAGTTGTGTCCGTTAATTCCACTTCACTAATTAAATAAGTGATAACATCTCCTTTTTGAATCAAACATTGATTACCTTCAACATTGCCGTAAAAAGTATTATTTTTTCTCTTAAATACCATCGAACAATTATATCTTCTCTCGATCGCATCCGTCGTGATAGTCTCCAAAATAGAACGATGATGACCTGAACCCGCATAGAGCATCCCATCCTTTAAACTATAATTCTCCACATAAACTTGCCCTTCTTGCACCACAAACCGATGTACACCTTGACGATAAGGAGTCCATAGATCATAATCATATACTTGCTCAGAATAAAAACCTATTCCTTGAAAAAAATTCCATGGTAAAGGACGAAAAAAAACATGAATATGGGCGAAATCTTTAGGATTATCAAATGATTGTTTTTTATTACTAAATTCTCCTGCTATCCAAGTAGCTAAAGTTATTAATAATTCAGAATTATTATTAGTCATTTAATCGTAAAAGTTAATTATTAAAGGTTAAAAATCAAAAGATTTTGTCTTAAAACTATTTGTTAAAAACAAGCAATTATTCATTTATTAAATTCTTATTTCAGAAGAGAATGAAGCTGTTGTTACCCCTTTTCCATCACTAGTTTTGATCATTGATACCCTAAATCTTAACTTGGGGCTCACAAACCAAATTTTTTCCTCCGCACTGGCTCGATCATATTTGGTGATGAGTAAAAAAGTACCATCATCTTTAATCTGATATTGTGCGATGGCAGGCATCGTTTCTGCATAACCTTGATCTCGAAGTAATCTACCTTCACAAAGATTATTCTCATTAGGAATTGGGACTAAAACAGTCGAACCATTTAACTGTTCCTTTTGATCCCAATCAGATTCACCTTCCCAACTCATTTTAAAAGGACTGATAGCCAAACTCGGATCAATATTATGTTGTTCACACAAATTAATCACCTGCACATCACCAAGATTTAAACCGGTAATCTCAATTTCTGAATTAACCTCTTCTAAATAGCTAAAAGCAAGATGGTGAACACTACGTAGCGATCGCCAATTACCTAAAGACTGTTCAACAAATTCGGAAATATTCATTATTTATAATTCATTAATAAAAGTCTCCCAAAAAAAGAGAAAACCAATTATTTGGCTTGCCATTAATTCAGGAGAACATAAAAGGAAAAAATACTATATGTTTAGACAACTTCAGTAATACTTACAATTGTTCCACCGACACGGTGAATACGTTGAATTTGAGGAGTCATTTTAGCACCAGATACTAAGTAAACATTATTGCTAACTCGACGAGGTGCATCAAATTTAGCTCCTTTGACGACAATTTTAAATCGTTTATCAGTGGCATCTTTATACCCAGAATGTCCACCAGTTGTAGGAAGAGATATTTTATTATCACCATTAGTTGCTACAGCATCAACTAAACGAGAAGATGTAACAGCACTATCCACATTGGCATAACCACCATAAACATTTAAAATACGGTTATACTCAGACTGTGTTTGACCAGCTTGAGATGTAGCACCTTGATAGTAAGGAACAATATTATCACCAAATTTATATTGATACTCTTGACTATCAATATAAGAATCTATTTCAGCTTCATATCCTTCACCTACACAGGTGCAAATATGAGTAGAAAGTTCAGCTTGATTCTGAGGAGCACGACCTAATAAATGCTTGAAGTTGAGTTCAACAAAGCGATAAGGTGCACAAGACTCAAAATAACGAGAACGATAAAAATCTGATTTAGCGACTTCACGAACAAACTCACGCACAGTCAATTCGCCGTTAGTTAAACGAGATTCCGCACTAGCTAAACGCTCACTTTCCATAACGTGAGGATTACCTAATACTTGACGATAAACTGCACGAATAACCTCAGCCACGTTTTCTAACGACTGTTGATGTAATTCTACAGGGGCATCTAATAATAAACTCATTTTTTACTCCTTATGATTATTAAATCGGTAATTATTTTTGGTGTTGTATTAATGAGGAGCATCTTTTTCCATCTAGCCCGCAACCTTAATCATCTAAAAATATTATAGAAAATCAAAGTCAGGGCAGAAATTAGATTAAGCTCCGCCCTAAATAAACAAAATTTTGATTGCTATTTAACTATACTGGTGTGATACTGGCGATACTTCCACCTTGCTTATGAATACGCTGATAAGTGTCTGATAAATCGTTGAAGGGAACAAAGTAAACTTTATTACTACGACGGAATTTAGAAACACGATTAACCGCACCAGGTGAACTGTAAGCTGTAACTTCTACACGATAAACCTTGCCCTGATCTGAAGCACCAACTCCATGACGAGAACGAGAACTTAAAGATGTATCTTGGAAAGACCAGCCATTACCGGCAGCACCACCAGAAGGAGGTACAACAGCTAAAGGAGTATTTTGAATTACATGTTGATTAAGTACAGGATTTTTCCCTGCAAGACTGCCTTTAAAGTCACTGCTAGAAGCTCCACGAAGCATAGAAAACATATGGGTAAACTCAACCATACTAATTCCGGCTGAAGTTTTATAACCACGGTAATAAGGAACAATGTTTTCCCCATAAGCACTTTGATACTCATCACTGTCAAGATAAGAGTCAATTTCTGCTTCAAAACCCTCGGTATCCAAAATGGTGCTATGAACTCTCATTTCTTCTAAACCTTCAGGAGTGCGTCCTAAAAGATGTTTGAAGTTTAATTCAATAAAGCGATATCGAGGGCTTGTATCAAAGAAACGAGACTTGTATGCGTCACTTTTAGCGAGAGTACGTATAAATTCTCTTACGCTCAATTCACCTAATTTAAACTGAGACTCAGGTACAGTCGCACGCTCACTCTCCATTACATAAGCATTGCCTAATACATGACGATATACGGCATTGATGATTATGTCTAAATCTTCTGAACTACTGTTTGCAGTTCTCTCAATGGGTGCTGTTTCTTCAAACAAGCTGACCCCAAGAGCAGATGCTGGTCCAAAAACCATTAAATTCCTCCACTACTAAAGATATTGGTTATGGCTAGTTTATATTAAAACAAATTAACAATTTTTTAGTATTTTACCGACAAAAGTAAATTAATTTTTATCGAATAAAACCTTTATATTTGAGACTAATTGATAGTCGATAATTTATTTTTTTTCAATGATTTTAACTGTTCACCTACAAAAAATATTATCTTCGTTACCCTTTCTCTAGAAGATTCTCGACCGGTTTGAGTCTTTTTACTTCTCAGGGGTCGATCATCTCAGATATTGAGTTTTAATCAATCATTTAGCCCTCTGCTTTTCTAATATTTAACAAGAATTTGGGATCGATTATCATTAATATTTGTAACAGCTACGGATATTTGACACAGACATTGTTAACTATTGTTAATTTGTTTTGTTAATCGAATAGTTATGAGAAGGAAAAGATATAGATTATAATTGCATCGTTCATAAGACTTGATAATATTCAACCCCCATCATAATATATGTATCAAAATTTTCAAGATTTTTTAGAAGAGGAGTTGTTACAGCATTTTGAATTACGTCCTCGTAATATTCCTCAAGGATTAGAATCAAAACATAGTGAGAGAGGTAGAAATCCTGCAACTATAACAAGTTGGTGCTATCAATGTCCACAATTACGCAAAATTCGCTACACCTACATTGATGCAGGGGAATCGGCACAAATTTTTAATAGTGTTCTTTATCCTGCTCACCATTATGATTTGCCATTGTTAGGGATCGATTTTCTCACTTTTGGCAAGAATAAAAATTTGGTTGTGCTAGATTTTCAACCTTTATTTCAAGACGAAGCTTATTTAGAAAAATACATTGCACCCATGACTCCCATGAGGAAAAAATATACTGATTTAGCTCAAAACCTAGAAATGAAGTTTTATGATGCTAATCGCTATTTTTCTCGTAATTTATTATTTGCTAAAACTGATCCTGATTCGATTCAAAAAAGACTTTTTCCTGCCTATAAGGAGTATCTAAATTTATATTGGCAGTTAATTGAACAAGCTGAAACTTTATCTAATCCTGATGACATAGCTAGAGTTGTTCAAGCTCAAAAAGACTACGACCAGTACAGTGCAGAAAGAGACCCAGCTCATGGATTATTTACCAGTTATTTTGGTAATGAATGGGCAACTCGTTTTCTCCACGAATTTTTATTTGAAGATTCTGTGCCTTTGGTTGTTAGTAAGTAATTATTTATCCTATTTTATTAATAGCAATTTGTTTTAATTTAAAAAAATATTTCAAGTTATGATGAATAAGCTTAGTTTAGTTTATTCATTATTAATTATTCATTATTAATTATTCATTATAAAAAGTGTCTTTATATCAAACTTTTTTAGATTACGCGATCGCATATTTACGAGAAAATTTAGATTTAGAAGATTATCCTATCCCTGAAGGTTATCAACAGAAACAAGCGATTACAGGCAAAGGAAAAAGAGAGCAAGAAGTTGTTACCACAAGTCATGGTTTTTGTTCTCCTAAACTAAGACAAATAAGAGCAGCACATGTGGAGGGAGGAAACTCACTTCAAGTTTTAAATTTCGTTATTTTTCCTAATCTAAATTATGATTTGCCTTTTTTTGGTGCTGATTTGGTTACTTTACCTGGTGGACATTTAATTGCGATCGATATGCAACCTTTGTTTCATACCAATCATTATCAAGATAAATATAGTAAGCCACTGTTACCAACTTTTCAAGAATATCAGAAAGAATTACCTTGGGGTGGTGATTTTCCTGAAGAGGCACAACAATATTTTTCTCCTGCTTTTCTTTGGACTCGCCCTGATAAAACAGAAATCGTGGAGACTACTGTCTTTTCAGCATTCAAATATTATCTACACACTTATGTAGATTTTGTAAAACAAGCCCAAAAAATTACCGATAGTCAGCAATTAGAAAATGTTTTGACGGCTCATAAAAACTACATTCAATATCGAGCTGAAAAAGATCCTGCCAGAGGTATGCTGACTAGACTTTATGGAACAGAATGGGCGGAAGAATACATTCATGGATTCTTGTTTGATCTAGAACGTAAATTACCTCATCTTTCTATTGCCTAATTTGTCTTTTGGATTAATACTTTGAATATACATTGACATCCTCCCAGCGTCGGAGACGCGGGATTCCTAAGAAATCTAGAGGT
>JAALKG010000058.1 GCA_011088145.1 Cyanobacteria bacterium MH1_Bin12
TTAGGGGTATATTCTATCTTGTTTTAAGTTCTAATTGATGACACGCCCTAGAATTAGAGTCACAAAATTTTAAATTAGGTGAAGCTAAAAAAGTAGCAGAAGTTTCTAATGAAGCTAAAAGTAGATTTTTAGCCAATATGAGTCATGAATTACGTACTCCCCTTAATGCGATTATTGGTTTTAGTCAATTAATGAATAAAGATCATGATTTGAATAATAAACAAAAAGAATTTGTCAGCATTATTAATCGTAGTGGAGAACATTTACTTTCTCTTATTAATGATATTTTAGATTTATCAAAAATTGAAGCAAATAAAATTACTTTAAATGAAGACAAATTTAATTTTTTGAAAATGTTAAAAACCATAGAAGAGATGTTAGTGATTAAGGCACAAACCAAACAAATATCTCTGATATTTAACATTGATCAACAGATTCCTCAATATGTATTTAGTGATGAACAAAAAATCAGGCAAATCTTGATTAATTTAATCAATAATGCCATTAAATTTACTCAAAAAGGTTTTGTTAAAGTAGATGTTGATCTTGCTCCAGATAATAGTTTTTTAACCAAAGCAAAACCCAATCAAAAAATCATTTGCTTTACTATTGAAGATACAGGCAAAGGTATTGAAGAAGAAGAATTACCTAAATTATTTAGACCTTTTGAACAGACTAAAACAGGTAAAAATAGTAATGAAGGTACAGGACTCGGATTAACTATTAGTCGTAAATTTATTCATCTTTTGAATGGAGAAATACAGGTAGAATCAGATATTAATGTTGGGACTATTTTTACATTTAATATTCAGGTAGAAAAAATTGAATCTGATCACATCAATGATGATAATCAACAAGTCGTAATTGGTCTTAATTCCACCACAGAATTTATACCCAAAGTATTAGTGGTAGATGATGTTAAAGATAATTGTAAATTATTAGAAAACATTTTATATCCCCTTGGTTTTCAACTTTTAACTGCTTATAATGGTCAAGAAGCGATCGCATTTTGGCAAGATTGGCATCCAGATTTAATTTTGATGGATATACAAATGCCTGTAATGAATGGCTATGAAGCCATAAAAATTATTAGAAATAAAGAAAAAAATTTAGCATCAAATAAACATGGTAAAATAATTGCTGTCACAGCAAGTATTTTTGAAGAAGAAGAGAATAATATCCATAAGTTTGGATTTGATGATTTAATCAGAAAACCTTTTACTGAAAATGTTCTTTTAGAGCAATTAAAATCTCACCTACAATTAGAATATATTTATGATGATAAACAAGGTAATGACAATCAAAATATCACCGTGAGTATTAATCTCAATGATTTACTCAAACACAAAACTCTAATCAAAGAAATTACCCATATGTCTATACATTGGCGTGAAAAAATTATAATATCTGGGAATAGAGGTAGTGATGATGAATTGTTCGATTTAATCACAGAAGTTCCTAATGATTTTACACTGTTACAAGAAATTCTTTCTCGTTTAACTAATGAATTTCTTTTTGAGGAAATTATTGCCCTAATTTCTTCTGTTGATGATTAATTAAATAGTTTTACTTTTATGATGATGATGGAATAACATTTATGAATTTAAATAACGTCGATAATTTATACGATTCTCAGCCCATATCTGACATTTTAATTGTTGATGATCAACCTGATAATTTAAGACTATTGTCTGCATTTTTAAAAGCAGAAAATTATAATGTGAGAAAGGCACTTAATGCTGACATGGCATTTAAAGCGATCGCATATGCTAAACCTGATTTAATCTTATTAGACATTCAAATGCCTGAAACTAATGGTTATGAATTATGTCGTCAACTAAAAAAATCTTCAAATACTCAAACAATACCCGTTATTTTCATTAGTGCCAAAAGCGATGTTTTTGACAAAGGATTAGCTTTTGATGTTGGTGGAGTTGATTATATTGTCAAACCACTTCATGAATTAGAAGTAATCATGAGAGTCAAACATCAAATTATTATCGCAAAACAACTTAAGTTATTAGCAAAACAGAAACAAAAATTAGCAGCACAAAATCAACAAATTCAAATTGAAATAAATAAAAGAAAGCAATTAGAAGAAAAATTAGCTCAATTTTTGACAGAAAATAAATAGGACTTGGGCGTAAAAGTAATAAATGGACTTGTACAAATGAAATTGAGAATTGACAGTTACCGAACAAATTTAGTTTAAAAGGGAATATCATCTTCATTTTCAAAATCCTCAGGAGAAAGACGAGTTATTTTTTCTGGATTTGTCGGTGATATCGCTTCAATATCAATTTCCTTTGCTTGGGTTAATACGATGTCAGCTTTAAAACTTTTAGCCAAACTTTCCGCTGCTTTTTTCGCCTCTTGACTAGAAGATGTTGAATCAACTTCAGGAATATTATTGGCAATAGGCTGTGATTTTATCTCAGATATAGGAGTTTTTGGTGGAACTGGTGCCACAGAATCAGAAGAGGATTGAGCAATAACCGAATTATCAGCAGGTAATGAATCACTATTAATAAGATTTTGTTTAACAGAAGTAGAAGTAGCATCGTTAGACTTTTTATTTTTTAAGTCTTCATTAACGGATAAAGTTACGGTAATTGGTTTTCCAAAGACTTTAGTAAATCCTATCTCTATATCCTTTTTCTGATTTTTTCCTATATTCAATAAACCTTTACTCTTCACTTGAATATTAATATTTGCACCCTCAATACTCACGATATGACATTTCTGACGAAAGAATGATTTAGTCATCGTGGAAACGATTGCTTGGGCTACTTTTTCTTTAATGTCATCTAGGGCAGTTACATCGATATTAATTGTAGGACTAGTTTCTGGTTGTGGAATTGATGATGAGTGTTCAATTTTGTTCTGATTAATCTCAGAATCAACTTTTTTAGATTCAGTTTTGTTTTGAGGAGGAGTTTTCTGAGGAAAATTTTGATTGACGACAGGAATCTGATTATTTTGGTTAGTCGAAATGGTACTATTCTCAACATTGATTATTTTTTCAGGTGTCTGAGTCATCACCACAGAGTTAGGAACATTTGCAGAAGGCAACAAGCTAAGAAAAGTAATTTCTAACCATAGTCGAGGTTGAGTGGTATTTTTAATTTGTACTTCGCTATCTTTGAGTTTTTTTTGTCCTTGTAAAATAGTTGTTAATTCCCATTTTTGGGCTTCTTCACACAATTTTTTCCATGTGTCTGGGGTAATGGCCACTAATTCTTGTTTTTCTGGAGCTGTTTTTGCTATCAATAAACTTAAATAAAAATTAGCGAGGTTTTGTAAGACCATTAATGGTTCTCTTCCTCTATTTAATAGCTGACGACATTGCTCAATGATCTTTTCTGGACTATCATAAGCGATCGCTTGTATTAATGCCAATAGATCCTGTTCAGAAACGGCACCGACTAAATCCCAGACTCTTTGGGGGGTTATCGTACCCGAAAGTAAACTCAATTGATCTAAAAGTGTTTGAGCATCTCTCATCCCACCATTGGCTAATTGTGACAGGAGGGAAATACTTTCTGGGGTAATGTCAATTTTTTCTTTCGTCGCTATATCTTGTAACTGTTTCACCATTGTCTCTAACCGAATACGACGATAATCAAATCTTTGACAACGGGAAATAATCGTCGGTAATACTCTTTGAGGATCAGTTGTGGCTAACACAAAAATTACACGGGGAGAAGGTTCTTCTAATGTTTTCAGAAGGGCATTAAATGCCGCTGTACTAAGCATATGACATTCATCAATAACGTAGACCTTGTAACGACATTTGACAGGAGCAAATTGAGCTTTTTCGATGATTTCACGAATGTTATCAACTCCCGTATTACTAGCCGCATCAATCTCAATTACATCTAAGGCAGAACCATTAGTAATACTATGACAAACTTCACAAACACCGCAAGGCTCACTAGTAGGTCGATCGCTTTTTTCGCAATTGAGGGATTTTGCTAATATTCTGGCACTAGAAGTTTTACCCGTACCACGAGGGCCACAAAACAGGTAAGCAGGGGCAATTTTTTCCCTCGTAATAGCATTAATTAACGTTTGAGCGATCGCTTCTTGTCCAACTAATTGAGTGAAGGTTTGAGGTCGATATTTGTGATGTAGAGGCTCGTACATAATTAATAATGAATAATTAATAATGAATAATTAATAATGAATAATTGATTGATAGTTTTATTTGAGTTCACAGTTCTGAGTTCTACTGAGGTATAATCATACTTTGTGATAATAATTTAAGTATAAAAAAGATTGATGAGTAACGTTTATACCGTTGAAATTAAAAACGCAGGACAAACTTATACTATACAAGTCCCAGAAGATAAAAAAATTTTAGAAGTCGCCCAAGAACAAAATTTAGACATTCCTAATTCCTGTAACGCAGGAGTTTGTACTACCTGTGCCGCTAAGATTATTAGTGGGGAAGTTGATCAAAGTGAAGGCATGGGTTTATCTCCTGAATTACAAGCTGAAGGTTATGCCTTATTATGTGTTTCTTTTCCTCGTTCTGATTTAAAAGTTGAGTCAGGTAAAGAAGATGAAGTTTACGATCGTCAATTTGGTCAAAACAATTAAAAATTCAAGATGAATTTGATTCTTGAAGATTAATAAAAAGCTATTGTTCCAGATTGAGTAAATTTTCATTAAAATAAAACTAATTCAAATTAATAATCAATCAGTTATCGTAGTTTTTAGACTTTTTTCCTCTAATTTAATATGATTCATGAAAAAGTCTATTAAATATTAAGTATTCAAAAAAAATTAATAATTGAAGTCAATATGGCTCCCAATAAAAAGTTATTTTTGTCTGTTCATGACTCTAAAAATTAATAATTATTAATTATTCATTATTTATGATTGACTTACAGTGGTTACTAGTCTGTTCAGGATTGGTGTTTTTAATGCAACCAGGTTTTATGTGTTTAGAATCTGGTTTGACTCGATCGAAAAACAACATTAATGTAGCTGTCAAAAATTTAGCTGATTTTGGTATCTCCGTTGCCTTATTTTGGACTTTTGGTTATGCCATCATGTTCGGTTTAAGTTGGAACGGTTGGGTCGGTACCAGTGGGTTTTTTTTTGATATTGGTAATGACTTTGAATTGGGTGCTTTCTTCCTTTTTCAAGCCATGTACTGTGGTACAACTACAACAATAGTTTCAGGGGCAGTCGCAGAGAGATTAAAGTTTAGTGCTTACGTCATTATTTCTATCATTACATCAGGTGTAATATATCCTTTCTTTGGTCATTGGATATGGAATAGCTTCAGTTTTAATAATCATTATACCTTCAATGGTTGGTTAGGAAACTTAGGTTTTACTGATTTTGCTGGTTGTAGTGTTGTTCACTCTATTGGTGCTTCGATCGCTTTAGCATTATTAATCATAATTGGACCTCGTGAAGGGCGTTTTTCCTTAGAAGGATATACCCGCAAGATGAATGGTTCTAATTTATCCTTCTCAGTATTGGGAGTCATGATATTGTGGGTGGGTTGGTTTGGTTTTAATGGTGGTAGTGCCTTAGCATTTGATTCAACCGTAGCCAAAACCTTAGTTAATACTCTCATGGCAGGAGTAGCAGGAATGATTAGTGGTTGTGCTTTTGGTTGGCAAAAATATAAATTACCTGAAGTAGAATTATTAATTAACGGTACCATAGCTGGATTGGTTTCCATCACAGCATCTTGTAATCTAGTTTCCACTCCTCAAGCGGTTCTTATTGGTGCTGTCGGTGCTTTTTTGATGTTATGTGTCAAAGACTTATTAGAACATCGAGGAGTTGATGATGCGGTTGATGCGATTGCAGTACATGGCGGTTCGGGTTTATGGGGTATATTATCGGTAGCTTTATTTATCCCTGCAGACGTTATAAATAATGGTTTGTCATCATTTGAGCAATTTTGGGTGCAGTTATTGGGTATTGCCGTCGCAATAGCTTGGGGTTTTGGAGTCAGTTGGTTAATTTTATCTACCATTAATCGCTTTATCCCTTTTCGGGTATCAGTTGAGGAAGAAGAAATTGGTTTGAATGTATCTGAACATGGTGCAAAAACTGATCTTTATGAACTACTCACTACCATGAATAAACAAGCAAGAACAAGAGATCTTAGCTTGAGAGTCCCAGCACAACCTTTTACTCAAGTAGGACATATTGCCAATCATTATAATCGGGTTATTGCATCATTAGAAATTTCCACTGCCCAACTAGAAGAAGGGAATAAAGAATTGGCTGTGGCTAAAAACAAAGCTGAAATTGCCAATCAAACTAAAAGTCTCTTTTTGGCAAATATGAGTCATGAGTTACGCACTCCCATGAATGCTATTTTGGGTTTTTCACAAATCATGATGCGATCGCAATCTTTACCTGCTGAACATTTAGAAAATGTCAATATTATCAATCGTAGTGGTAACTATTTGCTCAATTTGATTAACAATGTTCTCGATTTATCAAAAATTGAAGCAGGGAAAATGAGTTTAAATAGTGGAGATTTTGATCTGCATAATTTATTGGCAGAAGTGAAAGACTTACTTCAGTTGAAAGCAGTTAATCAAGAATTAAAATTAGATTTTAAGATTGATCGTGATGTACCTCATTATATTCATTCGGATGAAACTAAACTACGTCAAGTATTAATTAATTTAGTTAACAATGGTCTTAAATTCACCAAAAAAGGAACAGTCAACATCCTCGTTTCTTTGGTGAACAATCAAAATAAATTAGACAATGAAAAACAAGTCCATATTCTTTTTGCCGTTGAAGATACAGGAATAGGTATTGCCCCAGAAGAATTACCGAAAATATTTGAAGCTTTTACCCAAACAGAGGAGGGAAAAAATAGCAAAGAAGGAACTGGTTTAGGTTTATCTATCAGTCGAAAATTTGTCCAGTTGATGGGGGGTGAGATTACTGTTACCAGTGAATTAGGAAAAGGTTCTACTTTTTCCTTTGATATTAATGCAACTATTGTTGACTCAGAAGTTCTTCAATCACAAAATCACCGTGAATTTAGTCGAGTTATTGCCTTAGAGTCTGGACAACCTTGCTATCGTATTTTGATAGTTGACGATCAATCTGTTAATCGTTTAATTTTGGTTAAGATGCTACAACCCCTTGGTTTTGAGCTCAAAGAAGCAGTTAATGGAAAAGAAGCTATTCAAATTTGGGATGAATGGGAGCCTCATTTAATTTGGATGGATATGCGTATGCCAGTGATGGATGGTTATGAAGCTACCCAGCATATCAAAGGTAGAATAAAAGGTAATGCTACTGCCATTATTGCTTTAACTGCTAGTGTCTTAGAAGAAGAAAAAACAATTATTTTGTCAGCAGGTTGTGACGATTTTATTCGCAAACCTTTTCGTCAATCTGTTATCTTTGATGCTATGGCAAAACATTTGGGGTTAAAGTATATATATGAACAAAAAACCATATCTAATAAACTCAAGGACAATGAACCCCTAACAAAAGAAGATTTGCAAATTATGCCTTCATCTTGGTTAGAAAAATTGTATCAAGCATCGATCGATTTGGATGATGATTTAATTTTAGAATTAGTCAAAAAAATTCCTGCTACAAATAGAAGTTTAGCAAATAAACTAATTAGTATTGTTAATAATTTTCAACTGGTAAAAATCAGAAAATTAATTGAACAATTATAGTCATTCAAATTATATTGAATAAATAGTGATAAATCTTGTCAAAAAAATGAGCTTAGAGAAATGTACATCAGAAGAAATAGTAACAGAAAGTATTTTATTAGTTGATGATAAACCAGCTAATTTAAAAGTTTGATCGCAAATGTTACAGGGCAAAAATTATAAAGTTAAAAAAGCCATTGATGGTGAAACTGCTTTGCTTGCTGCTCAGTCGAATCCTCCTGATTTGATTTTACTAGATATTATGATGCCTGATATGGATGGTTATCAAGTCTGTGAAAAGCTTAAATTAAATCCCACAACACAAGATATTCCCGTTATTTTTATTAGTGCTTTAAATAATACTTTTGATAAAGTAAAAGCCTTTGAAGTTGGGGCTATTGATTATGTAACAAAACCATTTCAAGAAGAAGAAGTTTTAGCCAGAATTAATAGTCAATTAATAATTCAATATCAAAAAAGACTGTTAAAAAGAGAACAAAAGATTTTCAAAAAAGAGATAAGACAAAGAAAAGAAACTGAAGCTATTTTATATCAATCTAGGGCAATTTTGTCTAGTGTACTCAATGCTTCCGTTGATGCGATCGCTGCAGTGGAAGCAGTTAGAAAGCCTCATAGTAGTGAGATAGAAGACTTTCGTTGTTTGGTAGTGAATCCTGTGGTTGCCAAAATATTCGATCGAGATCCTGAAGATTTAACAGGAAAATTAGTGGTAAAAAATTTCCTGAATAAGGTTAAACCAGAATTATTTTTGGCTTTAATGAAAGTAGTTGAAACAGGAAAAACTTTAGAAAAAGAAATACAATATCAACATAAATCTATACATAAATGGTTTCATTTAATAGCGGTAAAATTAGGAGATGGTTTTTCTATTACTATTCGGGATATTACCAAGAAAAAAGAATTGGAATTAAAACTCAATAAAATTGCCACCATAGATAGTTTGACCCAAATATATAATAGATATTCTTTTGATGTTAAATTACAAGAAACGTTACAACATTGTACAAAAGAGCATCAACCTCTATCTCTAATAATGTGTGATATCGATTATTTCAAAAATTACAATGAGTTTTATGGACATCAACAAGGGGATCAATGTTTAATCAAAGTAGCTGAAATTCTTAATAATATTATCGCTCAAAATACTGAACAGATGTTGGTATTTCGTTATGGAGGAGAGAAATTTGCGATTATTTTGCCAAATATTTCTTTAAAAGTTGCAGTTGAAATTGCCCAAAACATACGTCAAACAATCCAAGATTTGAAGTTGCCTCATCGTGCTTCCCTTATTAATGGATGGGTAAGTTTGACTTTTGGTGTTACTACCGTTAATCCTAATCCGAATAATGACCCCGATTTATTAGGACAATTAATAACAAAAGCAGATAATGCGTTATCTAAGGCAAAAAATGGTGGTCGCAATCAGGTACGAGCGGAGAAACTAATTGATAATTATTAATATAGTTGAACTTGGAACTGTGAACTATGAATTCAGAACTTTAAAATTAACTTTAGATGGTAACTTTATATCAGTGAATTGAACTAAAAATAACTTCAGAATAAACATTAAATTATTCATTATTCATTATTAACTATGTTAGAGACGATTTCTACACAACTTTATTATCTTCAACAATTTGCCAATCAATTAGTAAGTAGTCAATTAAATCAAGTAAGTATTTTTAGTATTGGAATTATTTTTTTAACAGGTTTAATTACTAGTCTAACTCCTTGTATGTTATCAATGCTTCCTCTCACCATTGCTTATATTGGTGGCTATGAAAACAAGGGTAAATTCTCTTCTTTTTTACAGTCAACTTATTTTGCTTTAGGATTAGCCACAACTTTGGCGATTTTGGGTATATTTGCCGCTTTGTTGGGTAAGGTTTATGGACAAATTGGTACAGGCTTACCTATTTTAGTTAGTGCGATCGCTATTATCATGGGTTTAAATTTATTAGAAATAATCCCCTTAAAATTTCCTAATTGGGGAGGTAGTGATTGGATTAAAGAAAATTTACCCGATAGTTTAAAATCATATCTACTCGGTTTAACCTTTGGTTTAGTCGCTTCTCCTTGTAGCACACCAGTTTTAATAACTTTACTCGCTTATGTCGGCAGCAGTCAAAATATTATCTTAAGTTCAATGTTCCTGACCTGTTATGCCATTGGCTATGTTTTCCCTTTGATTTTGGCGGGTACATTTACAGGAACAATTAAGAATTTATTGAATTTAAGACAAATTACTCAGTGGATAAATCCTGTCAGTGGTGCGATATTATTAGGATTTGGTATTTTTTCTCTCACCTCTCGGTTAAATATTAATTTATAACCATGAAGCAACAAAGAACTTGGCTTAAAGTTACTCTGATTTATTTGTTACTAATAGCGATCGCACTTTCGATGTTATTCCCTTTATTTTGGCTATTAGGAACATCCTTCAAATCAGCAGGAGAAGATATTTTAACCTTTCCTCCTCGATTTATTCCCCAACAATTCACCCTAGAAAACTTCCAACTAGTGTGGGAAAACTATCCCTTTGGACGTTATCTATTTAATAGTTCTATTACCGCAATTCTTACCGTTGGCTTAAATATTTTATTTTGTTCCTTAGCAGCTTATCCTCTGGCGAGATTAAACTTTAAAGGGAAAAAAATTCTTTTTGCTTTAATTATTGCCACCATCATGATTCCCTTCCAAATTGTCATGATTCCCTTGTATATTTTTGCAGTCAATTTTGGACTACGAAACAATTATTTAGGTATTATTCTCCCCAACTTAGCCTCTGCATTTGGTATCTTTTTATTGAGACAAGCCTTTCAAGGAGTACCCAAAGAATTAGAAGAAGCTGCCAGAATGGACGGTTGCAGTGAAATAGGTATTTGGTGGCATATTATGTTACCTGCTATTCGTCCTGCTACGATTACTTTAGCTATTTTCGTGTTTATCGGTGCTTGGAGTGATTTTTTATGGCCTTTAATTATTCTCGATCGACCTGAGTATTATACTTTACCCTTAGGAGTCGCCTCTTTAGCTAGTTCTTTAGATCTCAATTGGCGTTTAATTGCCGCAGGTTCAATCATTTCGGTTACTCCTGTCCTTTTAGTATTTATTTTGCTCCAAAAATTTATTATTCCCAGCGATGCCAATACAGGTGTTAAGGGATAAGGGATAATTGACAATGGGATCAGCTTTCTTGATATAATGTAAGTTAAGTAATAAAAGAAAATTATTGATATAGCAACAAACGAGTTGGTCAAAGTTCAAAAGTCAATACTTCGACTTGCCTCAGTAATAGGTTTGCTTCTTTAATATTTAAAAAGTTTTAAGTTTATTTCAGGTGGGTAATTTATTTACTCATGAATGTCGTGAAAAAAATTTTTGTACTCGATACGAACGTCTTACTTCATGATCCTAATGCGATGTTATCATTTGGAGATAATGAAGTAGTACTACCCATTACGATTATCGAAGAATTAGATCGCTTTAAAAAACAAATTGAAGCGATTGGACGTAATGCAAGGCAAGTCTCACGTACTCTTGATAAATTAAGCAAAAAAGGTTCACTGACTCAAGGTATTGACCTCGATAATGGAGGCATTTTAAAAGTTGCTTTATGCGAACCTCAAATCTTACAAGGATTACCCCCAGAATTAGAAAGAGATTTAGGGGATAATGCTATTCTAGCAGTTGCGATCGCAACAAAAAAACAATGTGATTGTCAAGTAATACTAGTTAGTAAAGATACCAATTTACGCATCAAAGCCGATGTACTTGGTTTAAAAACCGAAGATTATGAAACCAATAAAGTTAAACTCGACGAACTCTATACAGGTACTGCTGAAATTATAGTTAGTAGTGAAAAACTGGAAAAGTTTTATAAAAAAGGCTTCACAGTTTTGGAAGAACAGTTTTTGCCAAATCAAGCAGTAACTTTAATCGATGAAATGAAAACCGCTCATACCGCTTTAGGTATTTGTGAAGGAAATAACGGTAAAATAGTCAATCTTCATAAATCCTCTTTGTCTCCAGTTTCCAATATTTCGCCTCGTAATCGTGAACAAAGATTTGCCTTAGAATTATTGCTACAAGACTCCATTCAACTAATCACCTTAGTGGGTAAAGCAGGTACAGGTAAAACTCTTTTGGCATTAGCAGCAGGAGTCGAAAAAGTCGCCAATGAACAGTCATATAACCAACTACTGATTTCTCGTCCAATCATGCCTATGGGCAGAGACTTAGGCTATCTCCCGGGGGAAATAAAAGAAAAATTGACTCCTTGGATGCAACCTTTATATGACAATTTAGATCTGATTTTTGATACTCAAGATATGCGTCAAAAACCCCGCCATTGGCGAAAAGGATATGAAGAATTAATGGAATTAAATTTATTAAAAATAGAACCACTTACTTATATTCGAGGTCGAACTATTGCCAAACAATTTTTAATTGTTGATGAAGCTCAAAATCTTACTCCCCATGAGGTTAAAACTATTCTCACTAGAGCAGGAGACAACACGAAAATCGTTTGAACTGGCGATGTGGAACAAATTGATAATCCTTATGTAGATTCGAGCAGTAATGGTTTAACTTATGTGGTGGAAAAATTTAAACAAGAAACTATTGCGGGACATCTCACCTTAGTCAAAGGTGAACGTTCTCTATTAGCAGAAAGGGCTTCATTATTGTTGTAATCAAATCTGGGATGAGTTTTAAAATCATTAGATTTGCACTATTTTTATCCCAAAAAACAAGCAGAAAAGGTGATTATTTCAATTGGAAGTAAAATTCTCAATTCTCAATTCTCAAAATATTTCTTATGCAAGAAGATATAGATCGAAAATCCACTCCAAGTAAAACTGTTAGTTTAAATGATCCTGAAGCTACTTTACAAGTAGTTAAGCAAGCTGTCGTTCAACTTTGGGATGTCATCAACGGTTTGACGAGCTTACGCCCTCCTAAACGAAAACGTTATCGAGTCACTATTTTCGGTTCGGCTCGAATTGGTAAAGATTCGTTGATTTATGAGCAAGTAAAATGTTTAGCCCGTCAACTGACCGAAATGAATTGTGATCTTGTCACAGGAGGAGGCCCGGGATTGATGGAGGCAGCCAATGAAGGGAGTGTAATTGCTGATCCTGCAAACTGTACTCAATCTATTGGTATTCGTATTAATTTAGATTTTGAACAAAAAGTTAATCCTTTTGTGGAAGAAGTGTTTCAACATCAAACTTTCTTTTCTCGACTGCATCAATTTGTGCTTATTTCTAATGCTTTTGTGGTTGTGCCTGGTGGTATTGGTACGACACTTGAAGCATTTATGATTTGGCAATTATTACAAGTGCGACATATTCATAATGTCCCTCTGATTATGGTTGGAGATATGTGGTCTGATTTGGTGACATGGGCAGACAAACATATGATTAAGGGAGAATTACCATTGGCGAATGGAGATGACATGAGAATTCCTTACTGTGTTGATACTGTAGATGAAGCGATCGCACTTTTACAAAAATCTCAAGCTCAATGGCAAAAGTCCTTGGACTAATATAATATACTGGCACAAAAAAATAAGGGTACAAAAGTTGCACCCATTATCAAAACTAATATTTAGTTAATTATTAACGACCTAAAATTTGCATTCTGACAGTTGCGACACCACTACTTTTCATGCCAATGACTTTTGCTGCTGCTGCGGATAAGTCAACTATTCTACCACCAGAGAAAGGGCCTCGATCGTTAATTCTCACAATTACAGAACGACCATTTCTGAGATTAGTCACTTTTACTTTAGTACCAAAAGGTAAAGTACGATGAGCAGCAGTTAAAGCATTTTGATTAAATACTTCTCCATTAGCAGTTCTCCTTCCATGAAAACCGGGGCCATACCAAGAAGCCCTACCTTTATAGGTTTTTCCTGTACTTTGAATGGGAGAAATATTGGTATTTATAGTATCTTTTTTGACAATTATTTTTGGTTTTCCTTGAATTTCTTTTAAAGGTTTTGCATTACCAATTAAACGACGAAGACGATTTGTTGCTTGTAAGGCATCTTGAGATAAATTGGTTTTACCATCAGGTAAACGTACATATTTATTGATTCTGATTAATTCCTGATCTTGATATTTGATGGAATAATCTTTGGTTTTCTTGTTCCAACTGACAATTATTTCCTTTGCATCGATCGAATCTTGAGATAATTGTTCTAATTTTTTGGCAAATTCTGTTGCTTTTTCCTGAGCATCATAACCGGGGGCGGAAATAAAAGTTAATAAAGGAATGTTTTTAAATTGTAGAGTTACGACATCTCTCTTTTTCCACTTATGTTCATATAATCGAATATTCAAAAAGTCTATTTCTAGAGTTTTGTTAGCTGCGACAGTGAGACTCTCGGAAGTAGCTCTGCTTTGAACTTGTGATTGATTATTTTCAGCTTTAGCTGGGTTGATCAATAGACTGTTACTTAAACTTAATCCGACGATCGCAGTTAAAGTTGATTTGATAACTCTTTTATATGTCTTATTACTCATACTCAATTTATTTTTTTCCTAAACTATAAATTTTCTTAACTCTATTCCTTTAATTTCAGGTTAATTTTCTTGCAAACTTCAACCACACTAACATATGTATTTATACTCAAAGGACACGATTTCTTATGAAAAGTTCGATGTAGTATATACATTCTTTAACTTTTGTTACAAAAGATATTTTTTTTGCTAGGATGGGTGGTTATCAATTTTTTAAAATGAGGAATAATTTGCTCACATAGAAGATTTATAGGTTGTTAAGTTTCGTCGTACACTATATCCCATAACCGTTAAATTGAAAATAAATTATAGATTACAATACCAACGGTAACAAATAAATTTTCAGCAATTTGAGCATTATTACAACCAGCAACAATTAATTCGAGAACTTCTAATTCTCTTTCAGTTAAAGGAAAATTATCAACTGTTGTGCCTCTTCATTCAAAGGATCAATTTCTCGACTATTTAAAGGATTATTGTCTACACTGTCAGTTGAACAATTAACAGACTTAGTTTTTTTAACTTGTTGAAGAACTACACGAGCGATAGTCGGAGTCGGATCTATCCATGAGTCTCCTTCATGAGTAATTTCGATCGCTTTATGGAGATTTTCCAAACTAACATCTTTAAGACTGTAAGAATCTGCACCAGGGGCAAAAGCACTTTAAACAGAATCTTCATTTTCGTGCATTGTTAAAATGATGACTCCAGTACGTTTCGTTTCTGAATTTTTTTGAGATTGTTTTAGTTGCTTAGTTATTTCAATACCATCAATATCAGGTTGAGTTTGTGCCAAAAGTTTTAATCCTTCATCACCATTACAAGCATCTCCAACCACTTGAACATTTTCAAATTGATTAATCACAGCAACTAAACCAATACAGGTTAAATCATGGTCTTCAATCAAAACGACGGTAATTTGATTCATTATTTACTCACCGTTCGCTCATTTCCAAAACATATAATTTAATTAATAATCTCAAACTTATTCTAGATAAGCCATTCAGCTATCAGAGCCAAACTATAGCAGTAATTATGAACTATTTTATCTTTAACGAATTTATCAGGATTAGAACTCATTAATTAGCGATCGCACCAATCTGAGAATATAGTCTCTTAATATTCTCAAATAATTACACAGTAAAATTTTTAGTCCTAATAATAAATAGTTTTCTATTGTTCAAATTAAGCGAACGGTGAGTTCTATTTAGGCCTACTAGGGCGTGTCATCAATTAAGCCAAATGACGATCGCTGCTAAATGAATACCA
>JAALKG010000059.1 GCA_011088145.1 Cyanobacteria bacterium MH1_Bin12
TGATTCATCCCATGGGCATAGCCGTGGGTCTTCTCAAGGAACACAGATAAACAAATTGGTAAAAAGACGATCGCATTTACCACTTTTGTTAAAAATAATTTTCCAGAATATCTTGCCATGAAGTACGAATTATATTTGCTCCCATAGGCACTTGAGAGTTCTTTTGATTGAGTATTACAAAGGCTTTTGTTGAAAGAGACAAAATACCAATATCATTCCCCTGAGGGTCATCACCATAGGCTGAGTCAGTATAATGAGATAGTTGGTTAAGAGAAATTTCCAAAGCTTTAGAAAGACCAACATTTTTATCTTTCCCCATATTGAAATGAGTAATTGACGGAGTTTTCCAATTAATAATCGAACCAGAAACAATAATTTTGTCTTGATGATGCTCTTTAATTAATCCTTCTTCGACTAATATTTCGAGAAAGGCTTCAGCTCCTTCACCATAATTTGTAGTAGAAAAAATAACTGCAAAATTTGCCTCTATAGATGCACAGATATGATTTATTGCCCCTGAGTAATATTGATTATTTTTGATAATGTCCTTGCATATTTCTTTGGTTTGTTGTTTGATAAGATGACCAGTAATATTCTCACCCAGACATTCAATACCTTTTTGCATCATCCATTGAGATGATTTATGTGGAGATTCTCCATTATTTAAACTTTGCTTCCATAATTTAACATAGCGATCGAATTTTTCAGGATTAGAAGACAAAGAACGAGTTGTTAAATACCATAAATCATGATCTGGTTTTGTGATAGTACCGTCTATGTCATAAATACGTAATCGATTCATCATAAATCATTCGAGAAAATAGCCTGTATTTCTGACAATAATTTTTTCAAGACTATTATTGTTCATATTATAAATTGCCAAATAACTTAGAAAATCTCCCCTTTGAAGATTTTTTCTCATTATGCTTTTACCACAATGTATACCGATATAATTACGATCATAATCTTTAAATACTATTTTCTTGATAGATAGATATTCAATCTGATTCAAGTCTTTATTTGCCAAATCTTTCAATGCCGTCATAAAACGTTGAGTCTTTTTATATTCATTTAAGTCAATATTTTGAAGATTATTCTCAACATATTCACAAGTCTCATCTACTATTTTTGTGATAACATCGGTTTCAACGACGATCGTCTCATAATCATCTACATCAATAATATTATCCTTGAGATTATTATTTATTTGTTCATAAGCTTTGCCTTTTACCTTAATCCAAGTCTGCTGATTTTGTTTTGGTAAAATATTGATTTTCTTGGTAAATTTTAGGGATCTATAATATGCTTCTTTGCCATCATAACGATAGATTGTGATTCCTGTCCCTGTAAGTCTTCCATAATAATCTTTCTCTAAGGCTAGATTCTTTTTTGGTAAACTTTGGGCTTCTCGTGATACTAAAGAAATACCATTATAATATACAAATAGATTTTGCTCGTTCGTTATTTGATCAGAGTTAACTGGCGATGTTATCCCTGTTGAGGGCTTAATAATCGTAATTGCGATCGCAATTAATATATACTTTATGGTTCTGTGAAGAAAATTCATGATGGCATATGTATTGTTATGATAATTATTAATAAAAAGACTCTATTAATTTTAGTTTTGTTGCAATCAACAATCAAAGTTAAATTGAATCTGGGTATTTCAAGTATGCTGTTCATAGGATGTAATAATATCTCCAGAACATCATAAAAGCATATCAATCAACAATCTCAACTCGAAATTTATCAACTATTAACCACTAAAAATGTTAGATAATCTTAACTTAAATCTTGCCCTTGATAAACATACATATCTTGCTCAAATAGAAGATTTAATGAGAGAATTGCGATCGCTACAAAATATTTGTTGGAAGGAAAAAGTCGCTATAATAGTTGTTCTAGAAGGATGGGCAGCCGCAGGAAAAGGCTCATTAGTAAAGAAAATGACTAATTATATGGATCCTCGTGGTTTTTTAGTCTATCCTGTGTTAGCAGAATCAATAGAAGAAAAAGAATATCCTTTTCTTTGGCGTTTTTGGCAAAAATTACCACCAAAAGGTGCGGTGAGTATTTTCTATCATAGTTGGTATATTCATTTATTAGAAGATCGTTTATTTAAACGCTTAAAAAACAGTACCATTCCCTTAGTTACTCGTGATATTAATGCTTTTGAAAGACAATTAGTAGAAGACGGAGTCATCATCAGTAAGTTTTGGCTACACCTGAGTCAAAAAGAATTAAAAAATCGTCTTCATAAATATCAAGAGGATGAATGGGAATCATGGCGAGTTAGAAAAGAAGATTGGCAACAAGCTAAAAAATATCAAAAATATAAAGACTTAGCCGAAAATATGCTCACTTATACTAGCACTGGTTTTGCTCCTTGGACATTAGTGGAAGCCAATTGTAAGAGATGGGCAAAAGTTAAGGTATTAACTCAATTAGTGGCAGATATTCAAGAAGGTTTAAGAAAAAGAAAGATTGAGGTACAAACTCCTTCAGCACCTCCGACAAGTAAGTTATTAAGCACAGAATATGATTATTTGAAACAAGTCGATTTAACTCTTAGCTTGAAAAAACAAGAATATACAGAAAAATTGAAATCAGCTCAAATCGAGTTAAGGAGATTGCAGAAAAAGATTTTTGAGGAGGATAAGGGAGTGATTCTCTTGTTTGAAGGTTGGGATGCCGCAGGAAAAGGAGGTGCTATTAAAAGAGTAACAGATATTCTCGATCCCCGTAGTTATCAGGTACATAGTTTTTCTGCACCCAATCAAGAGGAGGCACAACAACATCATCTTTGGCGTTTTTGGCGACGTTTACCTCCAAAAAGAAAAATTGGTATTTTCGATCGCAGTTGGTATGGCAGAGTATTAGTAGAGAGGGTGGAAGGCTTTGCAACTGAGCAGGAATGGAGAAGGGCATATCAAGAAATTAATGAATTTGAAGCACAGTTATTTAGTGCTGATTATGTAGTGATCAAATTTTGGTTACACATCAGTCAAGATGAGCAATTAAAACGTTTTAATGCTCGTAAAAATGACCATTATAAGAACTATAAACTGACCGATGAAGATTGGCGTAATCGAGAACAATGGGACTTATATGATGTGGCAGTCAATCAAACTATTGCTCGTACTAGCACTCCTCAAGCACAATGGACGATCGTTCCTGGTGACAATAAATACTATGCTAGAGTTTATATTTTAGAAACAATTATTGATACTATTAAAAATCAACTCTAGTAGAACTGTGAACTACTATATTTAGTATTTACTATCAACTATCAACCATCAACTATATTCATGGCTGCTACTCAAATAAATATCATCGTTAATGGTGAATCTCGTTTTTGCCCTGACAATATTTCTTTACCTGATTTATTAAATTTGTTAGATTTTAATCCTCGTTTGATAGCTCTTGAATATAATGGGGAGATTTTGCATCGTCAATTTTGGGATAGTACCATAATTCACAATGACGATCGTCTAGAAGTCGTTACCATTGTTGGTGGAGGATAGAAAGATGTCTTTTAACTCATAATCGAATTGACTTTGAGAAATTACGTCTTCAATATACGAAAGAGAATAGAGAACATACAGGAATTATTGTTGTACCTCAGAAAAATGCTTATCAAGTTGTGCAAAGAATGGGGATATTAGTGGTTGATTTATCTCCGACCACGAGGATGATCGCCAAAATAAAAACCAATTGCCATGTGAACCAAATAAATTTGACTATCCCACATGAATTTAATCACTTCCTTTTGGTCTTTTGCTGTAAAATTAATCGCAATAAAAATTATATGGAGAAAAGATAGAGCAATTGGGCTCATCGCTAACATTCTATCCTTGTGGAAAACAAGGAGAAGAGACGTTTAAAGAAACTCGATCCAGATTACTAAGAATTAGTGGTTATAGTAATTGTATTAAACCTAAATATTCTACCTTTGTTGATGTAATAGGAAATTTTCTGAACAATATTCATTTAGCAGGAGCAGATCTCAGTCGTATAGATTTTAGAGGTGCAAATCTCAAGGGTGCGAATTTAAGCAATACAGATATGCGTAGAGCGGATCTTAGTGGAGCAGATCTCAGTGGAGCAAACCTTCGTAATGCTTATCTTCGTGCTGTAGATTTTAGTGGAGCAGATTTAACAGGAGCAGATTTAACCGGAGCAGACATAGAACGTGCTTACTTTTCTAAAGCAAATTTATCAGGGACAATACTTTGTCGAACAAAACTTCATGGTGCTGATCTTACAGATGCATTTTTTGGTGGTTTATCTTTTGGGAAGAAAAATTATCCTCCAGCAAACTTTAAAGACATCAAATCTGATGGTAGTACTAAATGGTTTAATAGTAGAGGATTACATAAAGTTGAACATATTCCTGACGAACTAAATAAGCAAAATAATTTCAAAGATGCTATTGAACTGAGTCAAGGAATAGAATATTTAATCAATGGCAATATAAATAATGCACTAACGATACAAAGTTGAGCAGAGAGTTCGCCAAAGATACGGAGATTCATATATTTCTTCAAATATCCTTAATAAAATTTGCTGGCTTTGTTGTTTACATAATGTTTGTAATCCTGAAATTGTAAGTATCGGTCACAAAGCAGTGACAGCTAGACCTGATTATGGAAACTATCGAGATACTTATGCAATAGCTTTAGTTATGTGTAATTTTCCAGCTCCCAATATAAGAGAAGATGAGGAGAGGCTTGAGAGTAGATACGAAGCAATAGATGAAGCAATAAACAATTTTACACAAGCTTTAAACAGTGAAGATTTTAAAAAATATCCATTTCATATTTTAGATAGACGAAGACGCTGGATTGAAAAATTAAGCCATAGAGAATACCCCTTTACTAGCAATGAATTAGAAACCTTGCTTGAGGAAGAAGCTTATTTATTTGATTTTGATGACGACCTCTAAAATGTTATTAAATAAAGTCAATCATCTAATTTTGATTTAATTTCGACAAAAAAGGACAAACAATTTGCTTGCCCTTTAATTCTTTTTAGCTTGTTTTGATCGGTACTTCTAATTTAGGCATTTGACTCTCAGGAATAACTCGTCCAAAATTCTCAAAATTTTCAATCTCATTAAAATTGAGATAACGATATAAATCATCCTTAAAAGGATCAACTTTTGTTGCCACTATAGATAAATACTCTTTAACAGTAGGAATCTTGCCTAACAATGCACATACCGCAGCTAATTCTGCTGAGCCGAGGTAGACTTGAGCTCCCTTACCCATACGGTTGTTAAAGTTACGTGTTGAAGTAGAGAAAACCGTCGCATGATCTTCTACTCTTGCTTGATTACCCATACAAAGCGAACATCCCGGCATTTCTGTTCTAGCACCTGCTGCTGCAAAAATAGCATAAACTCCTTCTTCTTTTAGTTGGTCTTCATCCATACGAGTAGGAGGGCAAACCCATAAACGTCCTTTAACTGTACCTGCACCCTCAAGGATTTTAGCCGCCGCACGGTAATGTCCGATATTAGTCATACATGAACCGATGAAGACTTCATCAACCACATCACCAGCACATTCACTCATTAGTTTAATATTATCAGGATCGTTAGGAGCGGCAACAATAGGCTCTTTGATCTCATCTAAGTTAACAACAATGGTATCGACATATTCCGCATTTTCATCCGCAGACATAAGTGAAGGGTTTGCTAACCACTCTTCCATTTTTGCGATACGACGCAACAGAGTCCGAGCATCCGCATAACCTCTAGCAATCATATTTTTCATCAAGACAACGTTAGATCGAAGATACTCAGCAACAGTTTCCTCACTTAACTTAATAGTACTACCAGAACAAGATCTTTCCGCTGTGGCATCAGTTAACTCAAATGCTTGCTCAACTTTTAAGTCGGGTAAACCTTCCATCTCCATGATACGACCGTTGAACACATTAATTTTATCCCCTGTACCGTAAGTTAATTTACCTTCTTGCATAGCAAACCAAGGAATTGCATTGACAATATCTCGTAATGTCACACCCGGTTGCAACTCCCCTGTAAACTTTACTAAAACTGACTCAGGCATATCTAAGGGCATCGCTCCTAAAGCCGCCGCAAAAGCCACTAAACCAGAACCTGCAGGGAAGGAAATACCAAGGGGAAAACGAGTATGAGAGTCGCCACCTGTACCGACTGTGTCGGGTAACAACATTCTATTTAGCCATGAATGAATGATACCATCACCAGGACGTAAAGCTACACCACCACGATTAGAGAAGAAGTCAGGTAAATTTTTATGGGTATTAATATCCACGGGTTTGGGATAGGCTGCGGTATGACAGAAAGTTTGCAAGGTCAAGTCTGCATGAAAACCTAAACAAGCCAATTCTTTTAATTCATCTCTAGTCATAGGACCTGTAGTATCCTGAGAACCAACAGTTGTCATAATCGGTTCACAAGAAGTACCTGTACGAATACCTTCAACTCCACAGGCTTTACCTACCATTTTTTGAGCTAAAGTGAATCCTTTACCTGTATCTTTAGGAGAGTGAGGGCGAACAAATAAGTCACTTGGTTCTAATTTTAAGGCTTGACGAGTTTTATCGGTTAAGGCTCGTCCAATTAATAAGGGAATACGTCCACCAGCTCGAACTTCGTCTAAAATAGTTTCAGGTTTTAGCTCGAAATTACAAATAGTTTCACCGCTTTCGTTGGTGATTTTTTCTTCGTAAGGATGAATTGTAATGACATCCCCTGTGTTCATGTTATTGACATCACATTCGATGGGTAATGCTCCAGAATCTTCGGCGGTATTGAAGAAGATAGGAGCGATTTTACCACCTAGAACGTATCCACCAGCTTTTTTGTTAGGAACATAGGGAATTTCTTCTCCTAGATGCCATAAAACTGAGTTGATAGCGGATTTACGAGAAGATCCAGTCCCGACAACGTCTCCTACATAAGCTATAGGATGTCCTTTTTCTTTTAATTTAGCTATGGCATCCAAACCTTTAGGCATCCTAGATTCCAACATTGCTAGGGCATGAAGGGGAATATCAGGACGAGTGGTGGCATGGGGAGCAGGGGATAAGTCGTCGGTATTGGTTTCACCTTCTACTTTAAAAACTGTGACCGTTATTGTTTGAGGTACTTGTGCTTTATCGACAAACCAAGTTGCATTCGCCCAAGATTCGATCACTTGTTTGGCATAAGTATTAGTTTGGGATAGTTCTAAAACGTCGTTAAAGGCATCAAACACTAATAAGGTTTTACTTAAAGCATTAACGGCTTCTGACGCAATCTTAGTATCATTAGATTTGAGTAAGTCAACTAATGATTGCACGTTATAACCGCCCATCATCGTACCGAGGAGATTGACTGCATATTCAGCAGAAATTAAGGGTGAGGTTATTTCTCCTTTGGCAACGGCTGTTAAGAAGCCTGCTTTGACGTATGAGGCCTCGTCAACTCCGGGAGGAATTCTATCACGAAGTAATTCCATTAATTCTTCTTTTAATTCTTCTGGAGGATTTTTTAACATCTCACATAGTTGTGATGTTTGTTCAGCGGTTAAAGGTAAAGGTGGGATTCCTTGTTTTGCTCTTTGTTCAACGTGTTGATGGTATTCGTTTAACCAAGTCATATAATTTTGCTTCTATAAGTTATGATAATTAACTATTTTAAGCATATCAAGGGAAGATAGTCTGATGTTGTATTGAAGCGATCGATTTTGATTAAAATCAATAAAATCCATATCATACTGAAAAAATCATTTAATTGATGAATTGAAAAAAATTTTGACACAAAAAAATTGGGACAAATCTTCATCAATTGACTGAGATTTATCCCGTTATTTTATATTTTATACAAACTACAAATATCTCAAGGATATGAGTTATTACTAAATAGCTAAAAAGACTTATTTATAATTGATTAATGTTACATGTCAAAGGACAAGATGCGTAGATAGGACTAGAGTTGATTTGTTCTTTTTCTCTTAACCAACCTAACCATTGAACTTCTTCAGGATTAACTCCTTTAACAGTTAATAACACGGAACCTAGCATAATCAAAGCTGCGGTACTACCTAAGATACCAGCAGAAACTAAGAGAATCGCACTAGCTGGTAAAACTGATTGCAATACGATCGCTGCCAATACACCAATTGTCATTAAAACAACAACTACAGGAAACCCGACTACTAAAAAACAAACAGTTAAAGTTAATGTCCAAATTAAAAAACTCTTAGTCATGGCTAATATGTAACTATTTTGCCAATTGCCCTGATTTAACACTTGCATTATTTTCGTTCTCCCTAAATATTTTTTTTACAACAACAAACTTATATTATTAAAGTTTTGATAAAGCCTAAGTGAAAACAACTATGGTTGCTTTTCCTATATTGTCAGTATATGAAAAATAAGGTGGAAATGAGGAGTTTTGTAATATTATTTTACATTGATTCTCAAAAATATCATGAAAGTTAAGGCTAAATACCACAAATCACTATTTACCAGCTGAATACCCGATTGTTTAGATTGTTGAAGTTACATTTCTTTACAATATTCTTAATGTTTCTCATTTTAAGCTCAATCTAGACTCGATCGAGGAATAAACAGAAAATATGCGATGGAGAAATACTAGTTTAAGAGGCTTTTCAAGTATTTATGACTGGTTAATTATTTTCAGATATCTTGCTTCATTCGGATGTATTTCAGAATATGTTGATCTCATAATCGATAAAATTATTACCGAGGGAAAACAACTAAGTATATTTACTCGAATTGCTTATTATCAATTTTTGATAAAAGATTGAGCATCAACTTTTCATGGCAAAATTGTCCTGATTGGTAAGGGAATTAACTCAAACCAAAAAAAATGTAGTAAACACAAAGCAGATGTATAGATTACTTTGAATTGACTACAAACTATTATTATTCGATGTTGGATTGATAAATTTTAACTATTTTGCTGTTGCTGCTTTAAATATGCAAATACCGATTTATCTCCTATATCTCCTGGTATATCTTGAATTGATTTGCGTAAGACGAATATTAAAAATAAACAACACCAACTGGTTAATAAAAACTGTTGAATTTCGATCGAGAGTAAGTTTAGCATATATCCCAGAAGAAAAGTGGGGATAATAAAACTCAAAAATTTAGCTTCTAAACGATTAAAACAAAAAGCCTCTTTAATTAAAACTCCTGTTAAGCTGGCAAAAACACAACCAATACCAAATAAACTCAGAGGATTATTCATGACATAAACAATTAAATAATCACTAGTTTGTAATGAAAAAAAGATCGTACTAACAAGTCCTATTAACCAAAATATTTTGAGGGCGTTATGTAAAGGTTTCAAATAAATATGAATAGTTTGTAAACTAGCACCTAAACCTAAAATAAAAACGTAGAAAAGAGGAGTTAAAATTGCCATTGCATTAGTGGTTAAACCTTGGGATAACATTAAAATAGTTCCAATGCAAAAGCTGACACTAGCGATCGCTAATCCTATACGATATATAATAACTTCAAGACGATCGCTTTGGTCAATAGTAAAAGTACCAAATTGACCTTCGTAAATAGGAGATTGTTGAATCATAATTGATTAAGTGTAACTTTAATTAAATCACCGTAATTTTTATCTAAGACAATTTTAGCATTACCACCATTGACTGCTATTTCTAAATAACCATGACTACCAATCAAGACCAGTAACTTAGATTGTTCTACCGTACTATAAGTGAAATGGCTATTAATTTTAATATTATTAACCATTACAGACCAAGATTGACCCTCTAACATTTCTCTAGATATATTTGTGACTAGATTGCCATAGATATCAATATACTGAATCGCTCCAATAATAGTATCTTTTGTTATCTCTACTTTTAGTAAATTCAATTTTATTAAACTACTTTGCTCAATTTGCTCACCCAAATCTTTTAAGGGAATACCATAAGCTAAATGTGCAGCAACAGGAGCAAATATATCTCTGCCATGAAAAGTACTGCTAACATTATGCTTTAGCCAATAATTCTCATTGGTTAGACTATAAATCTGTTGAGGTTGATATTTATTTAAAACCCCAGTCAAGATACCGTTATCTGGACAGACAAAATATCCTTGTTGGCACTTCATGACAATTGCTCTCCTTTCGCTTCCAACTCCTGGGTCGACTACTATTAAATGAATGGTATCAGGAGGAAAATAATCGATCGCATTTTGTAGTACAAAACTAGCTGCCAATAAATTTTGTGGCGGAATATTATGAGTTAAATCAATCAAATCCAAATCGGGATTAATCGTTTTGATAACTCCTTTGATTACTCCTACATAACCATCTTGTAAACCGAAATCTGTTAGTAATGTAATCATTATCAAAAAATGCAGAATGTAGAATTCATAGTGCAGAAATTAAGAAATTGTTAATTATTAAACCACATTCATTTTGAAAATTGGAATTTTTTTGATTACTAATTTGATTGGAACAATTGAATTTTCCCCATGTTGAGCAAAAAACTTAGGTAATTATTCTGTTTATTTCACTCACAGAAAATGTTCATGCATGAACATTTTGAGGGTTCATATTAAAGGCTGATTGAGGCTTTAAAGAAGTCTCAAATTGATTTTATTTTGGAGAAAGAATTTTTGTTGGAGATGCTCAAAAGCTCTTTGTGGAAAATAATAAGGTTAAATCAGATAGGATTAGAGAGGGCAAAATGTTCATATATGAACATTTTGAAAATCAGAAATCAAGCCATCAAGAGGGTTAATTAAGAGAAAATCAACTCATGGGCAGACATTTCAAATGGTTTATCATCAACGTTTTAATTGAAAAATGATTATACTTTCCCTTATGTCCTAAGCAATCTAAGTCAATTGTATAGCAAAGAACTAGTTGATTATGATATTGATAATTTCTGAAAGTACTGCGATGTTAAGACTTTAACCTTTGCCCTTTGTTATAAAAGCAAAGATTTACAACAAATTTATTTACATTTCGACAGAGAATAACGCGATCGCATTAGAATTATAAGAGGTATTATACCGAAAAATTATAGGAAAATAATGAGTAACAGTTCAAGCACCAAGAAAAAAGTATCCAAAGTAGAAGGACTAAAGGAGAAAAGTAATTTTTTAAGAGAACCAATCGCCACCGAATTAAAACAAAACACAACTCATTTTAGTGAAGATGGTATTCAAATTCTCAAATTTCATGGTTCTTATCAACAAGATAATCGTGATAATCGCAAAAAAGGGCAAGAGAAAGACTATCAATTTATGTTACGTACCCGTAGCCCCGGAGGATTTATTCCTCCACAACTTTATTTAACCCTTGATAAATTATCTATAGAATATGGAAACAACACATTAAGAACTACAACCAGACAAGGCTATCAAATTCACGGAATTCTCAAAAAAGACTTAAAAGCCGTGATTAGTAATATTGTCAACAGTATGGGTTCGACTCTTGGTGCTTGTGGAGATTTGAACCGTAACGTCATGGCTCCTCCTGCACCTTATAAAGATCGTCCAGAGTATCAATATGCTTGGGAATATGCCGATAAAATAGCTGACCTTTTAACTCCTCAAAGTGGTGCATATTACGAAATTTGGTTAGATGGAGAAAAAGCCATTAGTGCCGAGGAAGCACCTGAAGTTAAAGCCGCAAGAGAAAGTAATGGTAATGGTACTGTTTTCGGTGAAGGTGAAGAACCAATTTATGGTACACAGTACATGCCCCGTAAATTTAAATGTTCTGTAACCGTACCCGGTGATAACTCTGTAGATATCTATACCCATGACCTTAGTTTAGTGGTTATGACCAACAGAAAAGGGGAACTACAAGGATTTAATGTTCTTGTTGGTGGTGGTTTAGGGCGTACTCATCGTAAAGAACAAACTTTTGCCCGTGGTGCAGATGAAATTGGTTTTATTGCCAAAAAAGACATTTTTGATTTTGTGAAAGCCGTGGTGGCAACTCAACGAGATTATGGTGACAGAAAAGATCGTCGTCATGCTCGTTTAAAATATTTAATGAATGATTGGGGTGTGGAAAAATTCTGCTCCAAAGTTGAGGAATATTTCGGGAAAAAAATCAAACCTTTCAAAAAGCTACGTAAATGGAAATATGAAGACTATTTAGGTTGGCATGAACAAGGAGATGGTAAGTTATTCTTTGGAGTTTCGATCGAGAATGGTAGAGTTAAAGATGATGGAAGTTTCCAACTGAAACAAGCATTAAAAAAAGTTATTGAAAAATACGAGTTACCTTCTCGTTTGACTGGTAATCATAATGTGATACTTTATGAAATTGAACCCCAATGGCAAGAAGATATAAACAATATTTTTTCTAGTCATGGTATTGCAATTGATCCTAAAGATGTAAATCATCTTACTCGTTATTCCATGGCTTGTCCTGCATTACCAACCTGTGGTTTGGCTACTACTGAATCAGAACGTATTTTACCTAGTGTAACTGAACGTATTGATGCTTTACTGGCTAAGTTGGGTATGGCAAAAGAGACTTTTGTGATTCGCATGACAGGATGTCCTAACGGTTGTGCTAGACCTTATATGGCAGAATTCGGTTTTGTGGGGGATTCTCCTAATGTCTATCAAATGTGGCTTGGTGGTTGTCCTAATCAAACTCGTTTGGCTAGAGTTTATGTTGATAAACTTCATCTAGATGATTTAGAAACATTTTTAGAACCTTTATTTGTCTTTTTCCGTGGAGATAAGAAAAGAGGAGAAACTTTTGGACAATTTTGCGATCGAATTGGTTTCGACGTGTTAAAAGAATATCAAGAGAAATATGATCCTTCTATGGCAAAATCAACAAAAATGAACAAAACGAAGAAAAAAAGAAATGAACATCGCATCAGTGTAAATGAAGAATGGTATCAAAAATTGAAAACCATTGCCAAGACTGATAATAAAGCGATGAGCGAAATTGTTTCGGAGGCTTTGAGTGCTTATTTCACTGACAAGAAATAGACTTTAGGGAGTCAAGGCAGAATTCATAATTACGATAGAGACAAGTTATGGCTTGTCTCTATTAAATAAATAATCTATCATTTCAAACTTGACGCACTGCTATAGTTCTATTAGCCTTGAATTAAAATTTAAGGTAAGTTAAAAAATTGCTGATCTTAAATAATTTGACTTAAGTTGATACTAGTGAAAAATGTTAAACTCCTACTACAACAATGAACAAAGATGAAAGTATATATTAATGTTCTCTTTTTCTTGGGAATTTTTTTGCTGTTTACGGGCATCGTAACTAGTCAAGTTGTGGGCAGTGGCTCAATTATTTCTCTGGCTACCATCGTAATTGGTTTTGTTTTGATTATCGTAGGCTTAATTTCTTTTATTTATAGAAATAGAGGTTTTTGGGGAATGCGAGCAACAGAAGCCACCACCAATGCTCTAGTTTCTACCATCGCAATTATCTTAATAATCGTTTTAATAAATTTCTTAGGTATTAAATATGCGATTAAGATTGATTTGACAGAAAACCAACTGTTTACCCTTTCTCCTCAATCTCAAGAGTTGGTTAAAAATCTCAAATCTCCTTTGAAAATTTATGTTTTTTCTAATCCGATCAATGAAGTCGATCGACAGTTATTAGAAGAGTATGATAGTTACAGTAAGTTGTTTGATTATCAATTTGTCAATCCCCAAGTAGATATTGCCTTAGCTCAAAAATTTAATGTCAATCGTGCTGGTGATGTTTATGTTGAATATGAAAGTAAGCAACAGTTAGTGCAAATCGTATCTCCTGATAATCGTTTATCTGAAATTAAATTAACAGGTGCGATCGCAAAAATACCAAAAGATATACAAGCAACTATCTATATTGTACAAGGACATGGAGAACCTTTATTACAAGAAGGAGCAGAAGTAAGTTTTGCTCAAGCTATCACCAGTTTAAAAAATCAAGGTTATGTTGTGGAAGGATTTAATTTAAACGACTCACCTTTAATTCCCCCTTCAGCAGACGTAGTGCTGGTGAGTAGTGGTGATAGAAACTTTTTAGCCTCAGAAATTGACAAAATTCAGCAATATTTAGATAGAGGCGGTAATTTATTGGTGATGTATAATGCTCAAAGTCTCAACAGTTTAGAGAGTATCCTGAGTAAATGGGGTATTACTGTTAATGATAGTTTAGCGATCGACTCTTCGGGTGCAGGAGAGATATTTGGTTTTGGTCCTTCCATTAGTATTATTGTGGATTATGGCGTACATCCTATTACCAAAGATTTTACCAATGGGATTACGATTTTTCCTTGGGCAAGACCTATTATAACGACTCCCATGGAAAATATTAAAACTACATCTCTATTAATTACCAATAATCTTTCATGGGGTGAAACTCAGTTAGAACAAGAAAATGTTGAATTCAACCCCACAGAAGATGTAAAAGGGCCTTTGGATTTAGCCGTAGCATTAGTCAGAAGGAATATTGTCACCCAAGAGAAAACTTCTCCCAAAAGTCAGGATAACATAACAGAAAATTCCCTTACTTCGACTCCAGAAGTAGAAACACAGGAGCAAAAAACTGATAATCCAGTGATTTCCAATTCAGAAGAAGAAACTCAGAATAATTTAACTTTAGGAGAAAATAATTTACCGACTCCTCCTGAGATGAAAACTCCAAATCAACAACGCTCAAAAATTACTAGTGGTAACAAAAGTATCTCTGAACAAAAAATGGTGGTGGTTGGTAATACCAACTTTGCCACTGATGGTTGGTTTCAACAGCAACTTAATAGTGATTTTTTCCTAAATTCCATGGCATGGTTAGCCGATGAAAAAGATGTAAATCTTTCTATTCGTCCCAAACAAAGAACCAATCGTCGTTTAAATATTAGCAAAAATCGTGCAACTGTAATCAGTTGGTTAGCTTTATTAATAATCCCTGGTTTGAGTCTTGTTATTGCCGTGATGACATGGTGGAGAAGAAGCAGGTAGATAATTAATAATTAAAGTCATTGAGAATTGAGAATTACATTGACTTGAATTGGGAGGCTTTCAATTTTTTTTGTTAATGAACAGGCTTATTTAAAGTATTACAGTACAAAGTCTTTTTTTGCTTAAAATTTATCGGTGTTTTTATTTTGAGAAATTACTATCAACAATTAACAATTAACTATCAACGGTGAACATGAATGTCATTTTAGGAGCGGTTTTACCTGTTGGGTTAATTATTATTATTGGTTATTTGGCAGGAAAACATTTAAAATTAGACCAATCGACACTATCTCTTTTGACATCCTCCCAGCGTCGGAGACGCGGGATTCCTAAGAAATCTAGAGGT
>JAALKG010000060.1 GCA_011088145.1 Cyanobacteria bacterium MH1_Bin12
ACCTCTAGATTTCTTAGGAATCCCGCGTCTCCGACGCTGGGAGGATGTCAATGTACCGACCTTATTTATTTTAGGGATTATTCCTCGATTTTTTACTAAAGCGATCGACAATTTTATTGACCGTGTTAATAATTCAGATAATTTAAATCATAGAATTATAGAACCTTTTACGGTTAGATGGAATTTTTGGGATTCTTATGGGATTGGTGCTAGTCATCAGGCAATATCAGCTTTAACTCAAATTCTGAACTTAAATGCAGGAGATATACTTCCACCGCTAGAATCAGAAATGATGAGAGTTGCCATTGAAATAGGAAGTATCGGTTTTCTCTTCTGGTATTTACTGCGTTTAGCTTTAATTATCTCTTTCTATAAACTTACTAATCAATTAAAAAACCCTTTTTTAGTGTATCTTGCCCTATCGGTTTTTCTCTATCATCTCATTAATTTTCCATCACAAGTAGTTTTTGGAGTGACGAATAATTTATACTACTGGTTTTCAGCAGGACTTCTTTATCTATTACCAAAATTAGAAAAACAAGAAAAATCTTTATCATCGCACAAATATCAAATTTCGAACAATCTTAGCACGTTATGAATAGCCACAAAATTTCTTTTGCACATCACATCAATAACTCTAATGCTAGAAATGCCGCCTTAGCTTTTGCAGAAAATGGATTACTTCACGAAGCTATTACCACAGTAGCTTATAAACCTAACTCCAGTTTAGCTAAATTACTAGAAAAATTGCCTATAAATATTCATAAACTTGTCCAACAAGAATTAAGTCGTCGAATTTGGACGGAACTTGATTTAATAAGCTATCCTCAGAAAGAAATTATTCGTATTTTTTTAGAACGTACTAATTTAACATCGGTTTTTGGATTAGGGAATAAAGATTTAATTAATGGGGTTTATGTACAATTAGATAGACAAATTGCAAAGTCTCATCTTGAAAGTATTGATGGGATTTATCTTTATGAGGATTTAGCGGCAACTACTTTTCAGAAAGCCAAAGAGAAAGGAATTTTATGTCTTTATGATTTACCTATTCCCTACTATGAAATGAAAGAAAGAGTCATGATCGAAGAAAGATCAAGATTTCCTCATCTTTCCTATGAAATAGATGATTTAAAACCAGAAAAGCTCAAACGAAAACAGCGAGAAGTTGAACTAGCAGATCATATTTTTGTGGCTTCATCTATTACAAAGCGATCGCTTTGAGAAATTGGTATAAATGATGAAAAAATAACCGTTATTCCCTATGGTGCGCCAGTAGGATACTTTAAGCCATTACCAAAAAAAGACGATATTTTTCGAGCGTTATATGTGGGGAGAATTTCTACTCGTAAAGGAATTCATTATTTAATTCCTGCGTGGGAACAATTGAAACTGAAAAATGCTGAATTATGCTTAGTTGGTAATAATTTATTTCCAAAAAATTGGCTAGAACAATATCGAGATATATGTCATCATGTGTCTTCCGTTCCTCATGTTTTATTAAATGAATACTATAGTCAAGGTAGTGTTTTTGTTTTTCCATCTTTGATGGAAGGATTTGGTTTAGTGATATTAGAGGCAATGGCTTGTGGAATTCCTGTGATTACAACTCCGAATACTGGAGGATTAGATATTATTGATGAAGGAGTTGATGGTTTTATTGTACCGATTCGAGATGTAGAAGCCCTCAAGGACAGGATACAGTGGTGTTATGATCATCCTGACGAATCTGCACAAATGGGCAAAATGGCAAGAAAAAAAGCGGAGCAGTTAACATGGAGACTTTATCGACAACGTTTAGCAGATAAGGTAAAAGAATTATTAATGAGAAAATAAGTAGCAAAAATATAAGATGACCAAAAAAATTCATTTATGGATTCCTAATATGTTCCAATTTAAGGGAGGAATACAAGTTTATTCTGCTTTTTTTCTAAAAGCGATTCAACAAATTTACCCTTGGGCTAGTTATGATGTTTTTTTTTTAAATGATATTCATAGCACACCAGATTTTAATTTTCTTCCTGAAACTAGGTTTTATTATACAGGTAAAATTCCCTCTGCTTTAAGAACAATATATTTCTCTATTCAACTGTTAATTTATAGTTTGATACAAAAGCCTAATTTGATTATTTGTACCCACATTAATTTTACTGTTTTGGCTTACTTGTTAAAAAAAATTACAAATATTCCTTATTGGGGAGTTGCTCATGGGGTTGATGCTTGGAATATAAAAAAACCAATACTAATTAAAGCTCTACAAGATGCGGATAAAATTTTACCTGTTAGTGATTACACAGCCAATCGATTACTTAAAGAACAAAATTTAAACTCTAATAAAGTAGTAGTTTTACCAAATACTTTTAATTATGAACGTTTTAGTATTGCATTTAAACCTCAGTATTTACTTGATAAATATAAGTTAACACCTGTTCAGCCTGTCATTCTTACTGTTGCTAGATTAGCAGGAGAAGAACGCTACAAAGGATATGATCAAATTATTCGAGCTTTACCGCAAATGATCAAAGTTATTCCTAATATTCACTATATTATTGTTGGTAAAGGACAAGATAAAGCGAGAATCGAGAAATTAACTAGTGATTTAAAATTAGAAAATTATCTGACTTTAGCAGGGTTTGTTCCTGATGAACAATTATGCGATTATTATAATCTTTGTGATGTGTTTGCTATGCCTAGTAAAGGTGAAGGTTTTGGTATTGTTTATTTGGAGGCTTTGGCTTGTGGTAAACCTTGTCTGGGTGGAAATCAAGATGGAGCGATCGATGCCCTTTGTCAGGGAGAATTGGGGGCGTTAGTGAATCCTGACGATATAGACGAAATTGCCAATACTTTGATTTCTATTTTACAAGGAAAATATCTCAATTCTTTAATTTATCAACCCGAAAAATTAAGAGAAAAAGTTATTGAAATCTATGGTTTTGAGAAGTTTAAAGAGACTTTAGCTAGTTATTTGGAAACAATTGTCTAGTATAAATAAAAAATTGCTACTCATGTTTTTTCACGTTTCGGAAACGAATAGGTAAAAATTTCAAAGGTTCAATAAATTCCGTCTCATAAATTCTTTCGATGACAAAATCGATCGTTTGGTCGGGAATTTGAGCAAACATTTCTTTGCAATGGGGGTGATGGGCGATAATTCCTTCTTTCGTGTAAGCAATCCATTCCCCACGATATTTTTTTAGTTCTTTTTTATTCGCCTGATGCCATTCTTTCGGACTATGATGACGATCGAGTTTTGTCATAATTGTTAGTAATAGATTTATAATTTCTATTTTATCTTTGGTGGTAACTACCGAGGTGGGTTATGAAAAGCTAGAATCTTTATTTAAAAACACTTACAGTAATTTTACTCGTATAGAAACCATTTCCTCGATACCTAGTAATATTCGCCTTGCTCAAGGAAAACGACTGTTAATAAACTCCATTCCTGAATTACCCGATTGGGTTATTAATCGACGTAAAACAGGATTTTCTTTTCCTTTTCAAAAATGGTTAGAACATGAATGGAGCGATCGCTTTCAATCATTTAATCCTCCTCAAAATATTGACTTAAAGCTATGGTATCGTCGTTGGAATCTAATGATTTTGGATCATTGGTTAGGAGAAATTAACTACAAAAAATAGATAAAATTAAACTATTGCTCTATTAACTTTCTAAATTCTAACACTGCATCTAGAGGTTCGTCTTTAGTTACATAATTCGCTAACAAATCTAGGTTGAGATCAGGCAACAAACTACTTTTTTTTACTTGTTTATATTCTTTTGCTTTTAACACATAAACTTTTAACTCTTTTTTTTGCCAAAACCAAACTTCTGGAACTGCCAAATCTTTATATATTTGTAAAGTATTAATTCCACCACTAGTAATAAGAATTTCTATTGCCAAGTCAGGAAATTCTTTTCGATGATTAAAACAATAAGACTCATCTGGTTCAATACCTTTTTTTGTAGTTTGATTCCGAAAAGTAGTTGAGCCTGAAGGGTAAAATTTAATCTGTTTAGCAAACAAATAGGTTTCTAATAAAATGCCAATTATCTTTTTATTAAACTCATGATTCCGACTAGGTGACATAATAGTTAAAGTTTCTTCTCCATATTTAAGTAAAATTCCACTATTATCACCAATCGATTCTAACAAATTTTCGTATTGTTCCCAATTGACATTGTTAATGATCAAAATTTGTTCTGAATCAGCATCTTTAGACTTAGCTAAGTCGATCGTCGCTTTAAGGTGTGCTAATTCATCTACCTGTGTTAAAGTCATCGCAATTCTCTAAATAAGCTAGTTTCTTACTATATCAATATCATAAATCATAAAAAGTGAGCGTGACGCAATCTATGAAAATTCTCCATGTTATCCTTTCTTTTAGTTCCATTCACGGAGAACCAAGTCTTGCTACAATACTGCTCGGTTAAGGACATACAATTGTGGGTAAAGGTAAGGCAAAAGGCAAAAGTCAAAAGGTAAAAGGTAAGAGTTTCATGTTTCTTCAGCCATTCTGAATTCTGAATTCTGAATTCTGCATTTCCCTTGCGAGGGCGTTTTTGAGCCTAACCGAGCAGTATTGAGTCTTGCTATATTTGGCATAGTAAAATCACTTATCAATCGAGGAATTTCAGCAGAAGTATTGACAACCAATGATAATGGAAAAACAAGATTGAACGTTCCTATCCAAAAGAAAACAATTTACAATGAAGTGTCAACTATTTTTTGTAACTGTATTCCTTATAGACAAAAATATGCTTTATCTAATGATTTAGCTCAATGGTTATGGCAAAATCTAAAAAATTATGACTTGATCTAGGTTACAAAAAAGACAATTTCCCACTATTTATACTTAATTGAAAAACTAAAAGTAATCTTAGCAAGTTATTTGCAAGAACAAATCCGATAGCTTTTGTATAGAATTAAGAATAAATATAAATATCAAAAGAGGTAAAATATGGCTACCGTTAGTCAGACTAAATCTGCGATCGCCTTAGAAGAATTTTTACAACTTCCTGAAACGAGACCTTATAGTGAATATATAAATGGAAAAATAGAACAAAAGCCGATGCCTCAAGGAGAACACAGCACATTACAGATACGTCTAGGGACAGTTATTAATGAAACTGTTTTGTCAAAAAAGTCAGCTCATGCTTTTACCGAGTTACGATGTACTTTTGGAGGTCGTTCTCTTGTACCTGATATAAGTGTTTTTACTTGGAATCGTATTCCTAAAACAGAAAAAGGAAGAATTGCCAATCGTTTTGAAGTTCACCCAGATTGGGTAATAGAAATTTTATCACCTCAACAATCAGCAAATAAGGTCATCCGTAAAATCATGTTTTGTTTAAGTCAGGGAACACAATTAGCTTGGTTGATTGATCCAGAAGATGAATCAGTAATGATTTTTAAACCCAATCAATTTCCAGAAATGAAGTCCAATGAGGACGTTTTACCTGTATTAGAAATTTTAGAAAACTTCGATTTATCTGCGAAAGAGATATTTGCTTGGTTAAGTTTTGATTAACTTCAATCTATAGAATACATATTAAAATTACCCTAACCACTAGAACAAATACTATAAATACAATTTTCATAAATATGATATTTTATTACCACATGCATGAGTTGGACTACTTATTAATGGATAAAGTTACAATCTAACTGTGTCTTAAATAAAAAGTTAAGATGATTTCGTGTTCGTTTTTTAAATCAGTAACATTCCAAGACTAGAAAATTTCAACTAATATTATCTTACGATGAAAATTCTCCATATTATTCCTTCTGTTGCATCAGTAAGAGGTGGTCCGAGTAAAGCTGTCTTAGAAATGGTTCAAGCACTCATAAATCAGGGTGTGGAGACAGAAGTTATTACGACTAATGATAATGGAGATAATTTATTAGATGTACCTTTAAACAAAAAAATAGATTATCAGGGAGTTCCGATTACCTTTTTTCCTCGGTTTTCTCCTAACACTAAAAGTATCAGAGAATTTGCTTTTTCTAGGAGTCTCACTTGGTGGTTAATGAAGAACATACAAAACTATGATTTAGTTCACATTCATGCTATATTCTCTTATCCTTCTACTGTAGCCATGATGATCGCTCGTTGGCAAAAAGTACCTTATATTGTAAGACCAATAGGACAATTATGTAGCTGGTCTCTTTCGCAAAAAGCGAAGAAAAAACAATTTTATTTTAGCTTAATAGAAAAAGCTAATTTAGAAGGTAGTAAATTAGTCCATTTTACAGCAGAACAAGAGCAACAAGAAGCATCTCCACTTAATCTCAAATATAATAGTTTTGTCTTACCTTTAGGTTTAAATATTCCCTCTCAAATCAATCAAGCTAAATTAAAATTACACCAAATTTATCAAATATCAAAAGACACACCTATTATTCTATTCTTATCTCGTATTCACCCAAAAAAAGGTTGAGATTTTTTAATCTCTGCTTTAGCCCAAGTCAATTGTGATTATCGTTTAATTATTGCAGGTAGTGGTGATCAAGATTACGAAAATCAAATCAAGTCTTTAATCATTAATAAGAATATGACTGATAAAGTTATTTGGGCTGGTTTTGCTGAAGGTGAAGCTAAAGATATCTTATTACAAGGTTCGGATTTATTTGCTCTAACTTCGTTTTCGGAAAATTTTGGCATAGTTGTATTAGAAGCTTTAGCAGTTGGATTACCTGTGATTGTGACTCAAGGAGTTGCTCTATCACAAATAGTTCAAGATCATAATTTGGGTTATGTTACTGACTTAGAAATAAATTCTATTGCATCTACTATCAAACAAGCTTTAAATAGTCCTCAAGAATGGAAAGAAAAAAGTGATCGCACTCGTCAATTTATTCGAGAAAATTATAGTTGGGATCAGATAGCTAAAAAATTAGTATCTGTATATGAAGATATTATTGAACAATATCAAGTAAGAAAATAAACTAAAGAGCGATCGAGGGTTTTCAACAAAGAGAAAATTATCGAGAAAAATGTTTTTTAAGTTTAGAAATTGACGAATATAATTTTTTTAAAATCATTGATGGTATTGATCTATTAGCAAAAGATTTACACTTACTCCCTACTCAAAGAACTTTTAAATAACAGCCTAATTTTTTCTCATTTTAAACAAATTTTCTCTAATAAAAATTAGATTTGTATTGTAAGTTTAAATGAATATCACCAAATCATTATTATTCAGGATTTCTCTCGTGATATTAGTTATTTATTTTGTTTGGAAGGTGGCACTAATACCTTTTAAGATACAAATAATATTTACTAGATTTCCTCAGCCTCAATCTATTTTTGTATTAGGAGGTAACAACAACAGAGAGATTTTTGCGGCTCAATTTGCACAAAATAAACCTGAGCTAGATATTTGGATATCTTCTCCTTCTCAAAGCAAAACAGAAAGAGTTAAGGTAGATAATATCTTGGCAAAATTAAATATTGACAGCAAAAGAGTCCATATTGATTCTGAAGCCACTGATACCGTCTCGAATTTTACCACTTTATTAGACGATTTTCGGAAAAAAGAAATACACCATATCTATTTAATTACTTCAGCCAATCATATGGCTAGGGCTAGATTAATTGGAACCATAATTTTTGGTAGTAATAATATTGTCTTAACACCTGTTGCTCTGAATGACGAGGAAAAAGCAGAATCATCAATTAAATTAGTTCGTGATTTAATCAGAAGTATAATTTATCTATTAACAGGTATTTACTAACAGGTGAAGCTTTTGCTAAATAAAATTCCATTGATAAGTTATATTTTGTTCTTGCTCATCATTGCCGATCGCTTTTGAAGTTCATCCACTATTGCTCAAGCCTTAAAAAATATCTCAGAAATAAAAAATAAAAGCGATCGCACTCGTCAATTTCTCCTCGAAAATTCTCACTCTACTTTAGACTTAAAAAATTTGCACCTGAAGCATTGAGCTAATTAAGAATAGCTTACTTGATATCCTAAGGATTAGTCTTGCAACAAGAAAAGTATTAAAAACCAGAATACAGCATCAGGATGAGTTATGGTTATGGAGAATATGAAAATCTTATTGCCAACTATAGTTTGCATATGATAAACTGCCACCATGGGACAAATTATCAAACCAAAGCAGGTTATTATTTATGAAAATGATAATGGAAAACAGCCATTCAAAGACGGGCTATATAGTTTGCGAGATTCCAAAACAAGACGACGCATACTACAACGTCTCTCTCGTGTCGAAAGTGGCAATTACGGCGATTATAAATCCCTGAAAGAGGGAATATTTGAATTGCGGTTCGCCTTTGGCTCTGGCTACCGAGTCTATTTTGGAGAAGAGGGCGATACCATTGTTATCCTCTTGTGTGGTGGTGATAAGTCTTCCCAAGAAAAAGATATTGAAACAGCCAAAACCTATTGGCAGGAGTATAAAAGCAATGCGTAACTATCAAACATTAACAACTGTAACCGAGGAGTATTTTACTACTCATCCTGAAGAAATCGACGATTTTCTGCAAGAAAGCTTTGCTGAATATGCCAAAGACGGAGATACAGCAGCACTGTTATCACAACTACGAATCATTGCCCGTGTTAAAGGTATATCTGCCATTGCCGATAAAGTCGGTATCACCAGGCAAGGACTACAAAAGGCATTATCAAGCAAGGGAAACCCACGCCTTGATAACATCAATGCCATTATGCAGGCTATCGGCTATCAGCTTATGCCACAAAAATTAGATGTTCATGCAGAATGAAAGAATTAAAGAGGAGAGGATAGTAGATTAAGTAAATACAAGCTTCTGAATACGAATGCGTAAATCAATCTAGGGATGGGTAGCTTAAGGTACCACATATTGCAAAAAACTTCTAAGTAATTGTGATAAAAACTTTGGGAATAAGTCTATAAGCTTTCTAACGATGTTAATAATGGAAAGATTATTTCGCTTTGCATGGGATACTTTTTTTAGTTTTGGTAATTTTTCTTCATTACCGATCGCTTTTGAAGTTCATTCACTATTGCTTAAGTCTTAGAAAATATCTCAGAAATAAGAAAGAAAAGCGATCGCGCTCGTCAATTTATCCTCGATAATTATACATGGGACAACATCGCTAAAAAGTTAGTGACAATTGATCAACAAATCATTGACAAATCTAATTCTTTGTGATTTTTTATGAACAAAATGGCTAAAACAAAATACGAATACGCTTATTCCTTTTAAATATTGTGTGTTTGGCAGACCATTAAGGGGAACTATATTGCCTCCTCGTCAAGCTTTGTTTAGGAAAAATAAAGCAATTTATATTGATGATGGACATACTCAATTGTTAAAAGTAGAAGGCGAATCAAATTATCTTTCTAATTATATATATCACGACGATCACAAATCTTTAAGTAGATGGTTGTGGGCACAGGATCGTTATATGATTATTGAAGCTCAAAAACTATTAGAAACACCCAATCAAGAATTAAGTTTAAGCGATCGTCTACGAAAGAAAATAGTTATTGCCCCTTTTATCGTGTTTTTCTATTGTTTAATCCTCAAAGGAGGAATCTTTGATGGTTGGCATGGTTGTTATTATGCTTTCCAACGAATTTTTGCCGAGATATTATTATCTCTAAGACTTATAGAGACTAAATATTTTTTTGAAAAATAGTATTTGAAACAATTATATTTTTAAAAGTGCAGATGATTATTGGTGAAAAACTGATATTATTCATCAACACTTTGTCCTCCTAACAACCAGAGCAAATTAACTCCCACACTCACATCATCAGATTTAATCAAACTACCAATATTACCTTGTCCAGAGGCGTTAGTACCATATATACCTAGACCTAAATTAGATTTAGGAAATTGATATCTCGCACCTGCCGCCCACACAGAAGGATCATCGCTAACCATCGGGGTGACTTCTCCAATTAACTGAAACCCAGGAAACAACTGAAAGTTTACGCCCAAACCAGCACCAACAATACTTTCATCCCCAAAAAATCCCGCCTTCGGGTTAAAAGTCAATGCGATCTTATCGCTAGAGGAATAGAGAAAGATCATTTCCGCAAATAATGAACCAATAGTATCATCGCCTAAACCGCTAGCATCTTGAAACGCTCCTCTGGCAGCCAAGGAAAAAGAATCTCCTAGTGATTGATTTAAAAAGTTAAATTTAACACCTACCCCTAACTTAGTAGAATCACCGATTGGTTGGTCATTATTTGCTAGTTTCTGAGCAATCAATTCTAGTTGTGCGTTATCACTAAGACCATATCCTACTTGTGCATGGTTACTACTGCCAACTCCTCCGTCAAGTATAAACATTCCTTTTCTGACAGTGTTAGGACTACTGAGAATAATTCCGTCAAACACTAGTTGTTTTTCTCGTTCGTCCATTGACGGCAAAAGCTCATAAGCAAAGTTACCAGAATACCTATAGCCAAAATCTGGGGTATATTTCAAGTTCAAACCTACCCCCATTTCTCCTGCATCAGACGAAAAAGCTAATAATTTAGTGGCAGGGGTACTACCTAAACGATTTGTTCCAAATACGCTTAGACTTAAATTGGGACTATGTAAATAATTAATACCGACACTCCAAACCAGACTTTCACTGACTTCTCCTGTTTTAGAAACACTGTTACCACTAGAAGAGCCTATAGACACAGGTACATTGAGATCTACTAAAAAACCTAATTTTTCGCCGAGTTTAATACTTATCCCTGTGCCGAAATTTAAAAAAGTACCGTAAAAATCACCACCGCTAACCGAATCAGGAAAAACAGCCAACCCAGGGACAAAATTCCATTGAATATTTTCTGTAACATTGTAGGTGACAGGTAGTGGGATTGTAGCAGCAAGAGTGTTTTCTGATGGAGCATTTGCAGATCTGATTTTTAGCCATTCTAATGAGCCAACTATTGCGATGTTATAAGAAATCTCATCAATAAATTGATACTTAAGACTCGGTGCCAAAGCAAAAATTCCAAATGGTATATCTCTGTTTAAAACATTATCAATATCATCCAAAAAAGATAAATCTAGACTAAATTGTAGATTTTGAGTTAAACCATATTTAACGGAAGCATTATAAACTTCCCAGCCCAATCCATTGCCTTCAGAACCAGGACGAAATAATACTGCACCACCATTAATTTCAAGGCTTCCTTGAGGTAAAACATTCGCTGATTCTATGTTTATTGGTTCTAAAAAGTTTGATTCTAGAGGACTAATACTATAGTCAACTTTCGTTTTCTGTTCTGTTATAGTCGGCTGAGAAAGTATTTGAGGAGTTGTTTCTTGTTGAGTCGAAGAATCGGGAATCAAAAATTTGGCACTGTTTTGGGTATTGAGATTATCTGTTTTCGCAGGAAGTCTATATATATATGAGTCGTCGATGTCATTGGCTACAGCAAAATTCAACAGATTAGATATTGAATTAATTACCAGTACATATAAAATTAAATTGATGAATTTCATTAGCTAATTATAATTATTTGGGATAAATAATCAACTAGATTATACTTGATCATTATCTTTTCGGTTTTTGATTATAAAAAATTCATCAAAATTAACGATCCACCGAAGGCTGGTGCTACGCGATCACGAAGTGGCGCCTACGGCGATCGCAAAATTATTTTTCAGCAAAAGTTCAGGATAATTTCACTAACCACTTAGCTACTTTGCTGACAATTAAAGTTAAAGTCACGTTGTAATGTTTTAACCAACAGATAACGTACCGAAAATATTATAAAATATAGGTTTTAGCTCTAAAATTTTGACAGCTAAACTCACAGCTTTAATTTACTTTCATTATTTTGCTATGAAAAGACGCACTTTACTAAGAAGTACTAGTATTGGTACGATCGCATTTTTATTAGGTATTACAGCCACTAAATCGTCTATGAGTAAAAAACCCGAAAAAATATCCCTTTCCGACGCTCAATGGCAAGACAAATTGACTGGCGAGCAATATCGTGTCTTGAGGAAAGAAGGGACAGAAAGACCATTCACTAGTCCTTTAAATGACGAAAAACGAACAGGTATCTACGTCTGTGCAGGTTGTGACTTACCCCTATTCAACTCCAGTGCTAAATATAATAGCGGTACAGGATGGCCTAGTTTTTATCAAGCGATCGCAGATTCGGTAGAAACCAGAACCGATTATAAATTAATCTTACCTCGAACTGAATACCATTGTGCCAGATGTGGAGGACATCAAGGTCACGTGTTTAATGATGGACCTAAACCTACTGGTAAACGTTATTGTAATAATGGTGTGGCGTTGAAATTTGTGGCGGAGGCATAAAATGACAAAAATAATTGCGATCGCATTATTGACATTCTTGGTTTTTACACCTACCGCTTATGCCCAAAGTACGAACATCAAAAATGCCACCTTCGCAGGAGGATGTTTTTGGTGCATGGAAGGTCCTTTTGACGAAGTAAAAGGCGTTGTTTCCACGACTTCTGGCTATATCGGAGGTAAAGTTGACAATCCTAACTATGGACAAGTGAGTCGAGGTGAGACAGGTCATGCCGAGGCTGTGCAAATCAAATATGATGCTAATAAAGTTAGTTACCAAAAATTATTAGATATTTTTTGGATAAATATTGATCCTACGGTCAAAAATAGACAATTTTGTGACAAAGGAAGTCAATATCGTACGGGTATTTTTTATCATGATAGTAAACAACAAGAACTAGCCTTAGCGAGTAAAGAAAAAGCAGAACGAAAATTAAAAGCTAAAGTTTTCACTGAAGTTGTCTCTGCAAAAAAATTCTATCCTGCTGAAGATTATCACCAAGATTACTACATCAAAAACCCTCTTCGATATAAATACTATCGTTTTGCTTGCGGAAGAGATCAGCGATTAGAAGAAATTTGGGGCAAATCAGCTACCCAAACTCACTGAGGATAATTGATAATTAATTATTATTAATTATTCCATAGCAACAAATGATTTGGTCAGAACATACCCGAAAAGTATAATCATTATCTGTTCTCCTATCGCTTAATTCTCAATTATTTTTAATGGCTTCTTTAACAAAATCAAATCTTTTAACTGCTCTTGATTCTCTTTCCCGAGGTAATTGGTTTAAATTAATTTGTGGTGCAAGTTATCAACATTTACCTTCTATTCGTAATTTAGCCTTAGTTTATACTTTAGCTGGGGCTGATTGTATTGATGTCGCCGCGGATAAAGCTGTCATTAATTCTGCTTTAGAAGGTATTAAAGTAGCTCAAAAAATTAGTTCAGAAGCGATCGCATTAGGATACAAAACCCATAAAAATCCTTTGTTAATGATCAGTATAAATGATGGAGAAGATCCTCATTTTCGTAAAGCTATTTTCAATCCTAATCAATGCCTTACTAATTGTACTCGTCCTTGTGAAAGCATTTGTCCTGCTGAAGCGATCACATTTAACCAGATAAATCAAGGTGTAATTGAAGAATTGTGTTATGGTTGTGGTCGATGTATTCCAATTTGCCCCGTCGATATAATTGAGACAGAGTCAAAAATAGTTCCTGCTGCTGATGTGTTGCAATGGTTGGATATTTTCCCGATGGATGCCATCGAAATTCATACCCAAGAAGGACATTTTGAACATTTTCAAGCCGTTTGGCAGACCGTTAAATCTTATCTACCTCAACTAAAATTAATTGCCATAAGTTGCCCGTATACTACCACTGTAACCGAGTATTTAACTAAAATTTATCAGTTGATATCACCTGTGGAGATTCCTTTAATTTGGCAAACCGATGGTCGCCCCATGAGTGGAGATATTGGTGACGGCACAATTCACCTAACTATTAAATATGCCCAACAGGTAAAAAAAATGAATTTATCAGGGTTTATTCAACTAGCAGGGGGGACGAATGAATATACAGTTCAAAAATTACATTCTTTACATTTGATCCCTGAAATAGTGAATGGTGTTGCCTATGGAAGTAAAGCTCGAAAATTAATTGCAGACACTTTACATCAACTAGAATCTATTTGTGATCATAATCAATTAGAACTGTACCCCGATTTGCTTTGGCAAGGAGTACAACAAGCTAGAGAATTAGTTAAACCTCTAAAAGTACAATAATTATGAATTTTTATCAAATTTTAAACCTTTGAGTTTCATTTTTGTACATTAAAAAAATCATAATAGGGAACTGATTTTCGCTTATGGTTATTGTCTCTGACAAGCAGAAATTGCATTATTGAGTTGTTGACTAAAACTGTTATTTTCATCTAAAGCCATTGATGATAAAAGTTTTTGCAAATGAGGAATTAATTTGGGATCTGCCAGTTCTTCTGCTGCCTCAAGACTCAATATACTAATAATATCTAATTCCCATTCTTTCAAGAGGGCATTGAAAACTCGTGAATCTTTACGTATTGCCAATCCCACCATCGCTTCACCCCGAATCTCATGGTCAAGATCTTTTAAACCTAAAAATAGGGCATCACGTATCTCAAGGCTATCTAAATCTGTTAATGAACCTAATCCAAACATTGCCCAATTTCGGACTTCATGATCAGAGTCTTTAGATAATTCTATAAGGGACGAAATTGCCGATTTGTCATCATGCCCACTAAGCCCAAAAACAATGCCATAAAGGATATCCGAATTTGAATGGTTCGTAAGTTTTACTAAATGTGGTATGGACTCAGTGGCATTTCGATGCCCTAAAGCTATAGCGGCACTACAAATAACCGAAGGTTCTGAATCCCGAAGAAGATTAATGAGAATTTGGACACTTTCGTTTTGAAAAGTGCGATCGCTTCAACCTAATTGTGCAAGTAAATCCGTTCCGATACAACGATCATCTGGATTGTCACTTTCAGTTAATTGCTTTCCCATCACAAATTCAGTATTTCCTCCACGATATTGTAGAATTGCCATTGATTCCCAATTGTCTTCACCAGATTGTAAACCTCGACGATAAATTTCCAGTAGTTCACTAGAGCTTTTTTGATCTTGTGAATATTTATTTGAAGGATCTCTCATTTTTTATTTATATCTAATAAGGCCATTTCCAATTCGTAATTTCTGGTTTATCAATACCTTCAGTGTGAGCATAATTAAGATTGTCAATGATTTCATTTTTCATCTTTTCCTTGACATAAGCCGCACGAGAACGTAATTTGGGAACTCGATCGATCACATCAATAACCAGATTAAAGCGATCGATTTGATTCTTAATTGCTAACTCTAAAGGAGTATTAATATTGCCTTCTTCCTTATAAGGAATGAGGATTAAATAAAACAGTAAACTTGTAAAAAACTAATTCCCAGTT
>JAALKG010000061.1 GCA_011088145.1 Cyanobacteria bacterium MH1_Bin12
AGTATAGCTCAATTGTTGATTTTATAAAGTTTCTCGTCTTATTCAGCAACCCCTAAGTAATGAGCTATTTTATATCTTAGATTGAACCAAATTTAATTCTATACTCAAAAATAAAATCTATGAGGAATCGAGTAGAGCATCAATTTTGTTTTGAGGGACAAAAGTCATTTTGAATTAACAATTGACAATGAATTGAAGATGGCATCTTTTCTTTGCGTATAAACTATCTCTTGTTTCTATATTGACAGACTACTCGAGAGAGGTTTAGGTATTTTTGGGATAATTGTTCTTTAAAGTCGATCGCAATAGTACAATCTTTGGATTCAATTATTATGATCAACTTAAAGTAATCTCAGAATAATTATATCGGATCAAAATGATTGGAATAGTTTATGACACAGAGAATAATTAATGCTAAAATTGGTCACGATTTTATTTTTCTATAGATGACCTATCAGAAATTGTGAGGATGATGATCTAATTATAATTATTTTGTTTAAAATGATAATTAGACATTATGATAAAAAACTATTATGGATAATTTATTACCAGTCCAATCTTCAAAATTCTCATGAATGATTTAGGCGTGCTATAAGACAGTTCTTGTTTCATTAAAATTTAGTATCACATCCAATCAATGTTTAAATCATTATCCGACTTAGCCAGAATATTAGGGAAAGATTCAGGTGAACTTTTAGCCAATCGTTACCAAATAGTTATTCAAATTGGTCGGGGTGCAATGGGTCAAGTATACAAGGCAATAGATAAGCAATCTGGAGATACTGTTGTTGCCATTAAATTTTGATCTCAAGCATTATTAAAAGAAAACATGCTTGCCCGATTTGAGTCAGAAGCAAAAATTAGTGCTTTATTGGGAGAACAAAGTAATCACATCGTCAAGGTAAAAGACTATGGTTTTATGGATGATAAAACTCCTTTTTATGTGATGGAATATTTGGATGGCTATGATTTAGATCATTTTATGAAAAATCTAGCGATCGAGATCGCTAGATTTTTATCCTTCACAAAACAAATTTGTTTAGGATTAGAATGTGCTCACAATGGTATTTTAGTGAATGGAGAATTAGCGACAATTATTCACCGAGATATCAAACCCAGTAATATATTTTTAGCTAAATGTAAAGATAAAAATCTTGTTTGTAAAATATTAGACTTTGGCATTGCCCAAATACATGATCCTCAGATAGACAAATCCCAACAAAGATTCATGGGTACACCTCAATATTGTTCTCCTGAACAAATGGCAGAATCAAGGCTAAATCCTACTTCTGATATTTATAGTTTAGGGGTTTTGATGTATGAAATGTTAACCCAAAAAACTCCCATTTATACAGATAATAAAAATTATCAAGGATGGTATAAAGCTCATCACGAAAATATTCCCAAACCGATTCCTAGTTATATACAGTTACCAGAAAATGCCAGAAACATTATTATGAAGTGTCTGGAAAAATCTCCGAAAGACAGACCTCAAAGTATCACTGAAATTTTGCGTATTATTAGTCCATTGGAAAGGGAATATAAAAATGGAAAACAAGGAGAAGTGAATCCTAAGTCAACTCTTTCTTTTGTTGAACAAGAGAAAAAAGTTTCCGAACCATTACCATTACAGGTGATGTATGAGAAAAGTCAATGGCCTAGTGATAAACCAATACAAAAAATAGTTTTTCCCACTCTGACAGAATCTAGAGAAGGAACTTTTACGAGTTTGTGGTCTATGTTAGAAACCAAAGATGTCAAAATATTTGAGCCACAATCTACTTTTTGTTTTAATCATTTTCTTTTTCAACTCAATCCTCATCCGATGATTTTATGGATTAATGTTTTGTATCAACGTAATCATGAGCCGAAATGGTTACCATATTATTTAGATTTAAAAAATCCGACAGGTTATCAAATAAGTAATAATTTAGCTTCTAAAAGTTTATATTATATTCTTTTGTTTGAACTGGCAAAACCTGAGCAATTTGACATCCTCCCAGCGTCGGAGACGCGGGAGGATGTCAATGTCACGGATTTAGAAGGAGATGATGGCGGTAAAATCTCGGAAGCTTTAGCCAAAGATTACTTAAATAAAAAAGCAGAAAATCAAGATTATACAGTCGGTATTTGGGCAGTCAAAAGTCAATTTCAAGGTAATATTTATAATCCCAAGACAGGCAAAGTCAAATTTAACTATAATACCGAAGATAAAAAAGATGAAGATTATCGTCCTTTTTATGTATTATTTATTGGCAAATATCAAGATATAGCTAACTATTTTGACAAATTAAAACAATTGGATAGTCAGATTGAAAATAATGACAAAATGTTCATTTTACCAACACCTAACAATTTAATTAATCCTCTTAGTTTAGGTACATTTTCTGAACGTAAAAATAATAGTGCTTTACCAGAAAATAATCAATTACAAAGAGTTTATGCTTTAGTAGATAATCAAACTGCTGTGAATTTAAAAAATAATAATACTGAACCTTATGAGTTATTAGAAATAGTCGATCAAAGTGAACCACAACCCACAATTAGTTATCGTATTTCTTTTCCTAAAAAAAATCAAGATAATTATTCCTTGTCAATTAATGAGAATAATTTAAAAGCTCAAACTAAAGTATTTACCTTTATTAAAAATACTTCGACACCAAATTCTTCACAATCTCAATCAGAAGCAGAAAACGAACAAGTATTATCGAAACAACCACAAGAAAAGACTAATTTTCAACTAAACTCAAATAACCTTTTACAACAAGCTTTAATCATAGATGATTTTATAATTGACTCTGATAAAAAGATATTAGATTTGACCACAACCATTGACTTAAATAGTTTACCAAATCCGAATATTTACTTATTTGAAGTTGATATATTATTAGATAATATGGCAAGTCTAGATTGGTGGAATGATTGGAGTTTTAATAATCGATCGAGTAATTTAGATGGTTCTAAAACACAAAACTTGTCTATATTTATGAATAAATTAAAAAGTCTTAAATTAGAGACTTTACAAAATGAAAATCAACGAATTGTTATCGGGCGCTTATGTTTTGGATTACACAAAAATTAAATTGATTCTGTTTAGATTTTTATGAGTGATAAATCTGAGTTAAATAAAATTATTACCTATATTCAACAATTAGAAAAAAGAGTGGATGAATTAGAATCAAAACCAGTCGTTATAGTTGAAGGAAATAAAGATAATAATCAACCTAAACCACTCCAATTACCATTAGCTAAATTAATTGATATTTATAATGATGTTCCACAAGTTTTAGCCCCTTCTGCTGTTGAAGTATCTTTAAATGATGATAGTTATCGTCGAAAAAGTGAAGATAATAAAATTATTTTAGAACCAATTATCAGAGGTAAATATTGGGTTATTTTACTAGAAAATAATCACGAGAAAAAATATTATTTAGTACCTAATGCCTCAGTTAAATTCAAATTATACCGTATGGAAAGTATTAATTATTTATTTAATTTCCTCGGAAAAGATGAAAATAATGTCGATAAATTTAACTTAAATAAACCTTGTGAATTAGACATTTTACCCAGTGGCAAACAATGGCAATTAATTGCTCAAGGGGAATTATCCATCGGTGATAAATCTCCAGTTTTTGAATTAGTTTCAGAAATAGAAGAAATTCACAACATACAAACAAAAAATACCTCTACAATAGACGGATTAATCGGTTTTTTACAGAAAATAACTTGACAAAATGCAGAATTTGAAAAGACCTTAAAGTTTTTAGACGATCGCATTGCAAGATTAGAACCAGACCAGATAAAATTAATTAACTTATATAGAAGTAAACCTGATCTATTCACTCAATTAGCAGGAAAAAATCCTAAGTTAAACTTATCTACACAAACTATAAATAGTCTTTTACAAGGTAATTTAGATAAAGTTTATTTAGAAATTAATAATAATGGAAAATATTTACAAAAAAAAGGCGATCACATTAATTATTTATTTCCCCATCCTCAAGAAATTTTTGACAAACAAACCTTGCCACTAGCAAATCAAAGTAAATTATTTATCGCCAAAAATGAGCTTCCTATAGCTATTTTAGGTAAAGATATACAAATAATTAAACCAGCTCAAATCACTAAAATTGGTAACTCTTGGATGCTCGTAAAATCAGGGAAAATTCAGTTTTGAATCCAAATATAGCATTTCTCATAGTTGTGAGGTACAGTTTGGACTTAGAGGGCTTTAATTTGAGCTATTTGTACCTAATTTATACCCTAATTGCTTATCACACTCATCCAACAAATGTGATTTAAAACCTTGTGTTTTAAGATATAGCAGAGAACGAGTTGATTAGGACATTGATGATGACTGAAAGTCTTGCTGTGTCGAGATTTTAACCTTTGTCCTTTTTCAGAAAGAACACTTAAGTATTAATACGATAATGTGATCGCTAAAATATTAAGAAATACGTAGGTAAATCTCAAGATTTTATTATATAATGCCATATATTTTTTTGCTTTTAAAAAATAGAGGTAAGAGCGGTTACCCGAAAGGCTTGACATAACAAGTTATTTTAGGATTAGGGGATTGAGCGGAGATCCATGTTGGCCTGTATTTGAATATATAATCGGAGCTGCAAACATGGAAAAAAGTCATAAGTATTATTACGGAATGAGAAGAGTGTAAGGGGTCTGGTTTGAATTTAATCAGATGGAAATTGAAGTAGCTTAATGGATGATGATTTCAATGGGAAAGGCAAAGATGATTCTCCTTGAAATCAGGACTATAGATGATTAATAAAAAAAAATTTATATATATCCTGAAAATGAGAGGGAAAAGATTATGACATTAGAAATTAATATAATCCCAGATGTATTAACTGTAGAAGACGAAAGTATTGATTTACAGAATACCGACGAAGGAGGAGCCCCATTACCAGGAGAAGATAATGATGACAATGACCATGTAGCACAGACAGATCCTAATTTATTGCCGAGTAATTTCTTTCAAGCCTTAGAAAATCTTAATTTGATTAACTTAGATTCTTGGGTACAAAATCCCATAGGAGTTGCCTTGAGCGGCTACGACGGTACTAATGACGGTCTAGAAGTTTTTAATATTAATGATCCCGATGGCTTCGGTATTGATAATCTTGCCTTTACTCAAGATGCTTTAGGTACACCATTCCTCACTTATGATCCTACAGATCTCGCATTTGACCCCACCAATGGAGTTGATAGTGGTCTTTTGGCAATAAATGGTGGCAATATCTATCTTTTCGTAGATGTGAGTAATGACAATATTGTTTATGGGATTGATTCCACCGGTGATATTGTTTTTGCCGTCTATTTAGATGAGAATCAAGATAAAACAGCCGCCAAAATGTGGACAGTCGAATTTGAACCCATGGTTCACCAAACTGCTGGAGATGGAGGCTTATCCTACGACGATTCAATTGATCTCACTGACAAACTTTTTGTTACTGCCAGTCAAGAACTCCAATTCGACTTGACCAATGCCCCCTCAGGACAGAATTTATTCATTATGTTTGGAGATGGCAATATCACTGATGATGATGCAGAAGTCGGCATTATTGCGACGGGTAAAAATCCTGCCAATGTTTCCGCTGGAGAGGGATTAAGTTCAGGTGATACTATTAATACAAGTCAAGCTGGAGGCCCTACAAGCTTTGCCGTTAATAATCAGCAAATTAATGAAGGAGAAGGTATCTATTTTACCTTTGTGACAGGACCAAATTCCGATTTTACCGTACCGAACTTGGATCAGACGGAAGCTGACATCGAAGCAAATATAAACTTTACGGGTTTTCTCGGTGCACAAACAGCAGCATTCCAAGTAGTTCAGACAGTAAGCGGTAAAACCGCAGTAGTGAAGATCACCGCTTATAACGAAACACAGACTGTTGCCAACGCATCAGGAAATAATTTTGTTGATGCACTAAATAACGATGATGTCGTTGATATTGATAGCGTCGTAGTTAATGACTTGGATGGCGATGGTAAAATAAATATTATTGATAATGGTGATGGTACTTTCAATATCGAAGGTGTAGAGGCTGGTGATACGATTCAATACTCCACCGTTGGTAATCACAATCGTGTCTTAATTGAAAACGATGGTGATGGTAAAGGTAAAGACAGTGCTGACTTTGATATCGGTGGATTTAAGCTTTTCCAAGCAGGTACAGCCAGCCTAGAAGTCGGTTCTACCGTACATTGGGAAGATAGTGCCCCTAGTGCGATCGCAAGTGCAGTAACAGTTAACTTACAAACCGATGACAGTAACACTCCTGATGATACTGACACTCAAGATTTTTCTGGTAACTTTACCTTTAATGCGGGAAATGATGGTCAACAAAGTTTAGTTTATGATATTTCCACTACAGATTCTACAGATAGTGGTTTAACTTCTGGTGGCGTTGCTATTCTGTTATTCAATGATGGTAGTGATGGAGTCATTGGTACTGCTGGTGGTACAACGATTTTTTCTGTCACAGTTGATAGTTCTGGTGTCGTCACCCTCGAACAAGATGGAGTTATTGACCATTTACCCAATATTGATCCTTCTTCCTATAACGAATCCATTGGGTTAACAGGTTCAGACAAAATTACCTTAACTGCCACTTTAACTGACGGTGACAATGACGTTGCTAGTGGCATTATTGATTTAACTTCTGGTATTTCTTTCCTCGATGATGGATTAATTGCTTTTTCACCCTTTGATACTGAAGTATTCAATGATCCCACGGGAACTGGGGAAGCCTTTCTCGATTCTGATGACAACATTGATGATAACTATGGAAAAGATGGAGCTAATACTGTTCCTGTAAGATTTGTATCAACTCTTGATGGTCAATCTATGGGTGAGACTTCTGGAGGTGAAGACATTGTTTATTATTTGACTGATAATAATATGAAGCTAGTTGGTGCAACAGGAGGGGATGCGACCACAGGCAAAGTGTTTGAAATTACTTTATCATTGGATGGTAGCTTATTAATTTTCGACGATAAGTACAATGTAACAATGTTCGCTTCGATCGATAATGGTTCTGGGTTTGAGTTTGATGACTTATCAGGTGTAAGTGCCGGAAACCCAGACTGGGCAATCATTGGGGATGAAACAGATCCTAATTATAATCCTCCTCCTCCTGTCGAAATTTTGGTCACAGCTTATAATGCTTCTACTTCATTAAGCACAACAGTTAACACCAATTCCAGTAACATTGCGGCTAGTAGTAATAACATCAAGTATCAAGAAGTGGTTCGATTGGATTTTGGCGAGTTCACACCTAATGGTGATGGTACTTTCTCCATTGGAAACCACACAACCATCAATGGTCTTCGATTTTCGCCACAACAGGTATCAGGAAATCCCGGTACGACGAAAGCAATTGTACTGACAGCATTTGATGCTAACGATGATGATAATTTTAATCATGACCCAATTGATCCTATTACAGGTATTAGCATTGATACCAATAATGATGGACTTTATGATTTCGAGTGGGAAACCAGCGATGGCAATACAATAATTGGTGGTGTTCAATTTATTACAAATCCTTCCGAAGGAGATATTCTGTTAAATGGCGTGAAAGAAGACTGGGATGTTTTGGTTCACACTGACGACGGTTTTTCTCGTCTTGAAATCGGTAATTTTAGTACCAAACAGCAATCTAAATTTTCTATTGGCGATATCCTCATTGAAGAATTTAATCAAGGAAGTGATATTACTAAGAGCTATCAGCTAGAGATTTTTGATGGCGATAGTGATAGTATTCTGGGTACTGTCTTTGATATTACTTGGACAGCTACTGAACCATTACCGATTATTTGATGGATTTTTAAACTTAATATCTCAAACTAAATACCCAAAAACTGAGAGCTTGTCGCTAATTAAAAGTGTCTCAGTTTTATTTGAAAAATTTACCAATGCGATCGCTTTTTTTGATCAAACAGAGAAAATAAAAGTTAACCAACTAAATTTAATGAATGTTATTATTTATTTCTCCAAACTCTGGTCTAGTTTCTCTCGATTCCTATTGCTCAAAAAATCATAATCTATTATGATCTAAACAACCTAATGCCGATTTTTTGATATCGCTGTAATGGAAACATGATAGTTTGTAACGAAGTATTAAATTTTTCTGTAAAATGAAAAACTAACAGGTATAAAATTGGAGGAGAATAAATACTCTGAGATTATTGATAATCTGAATTGAAGAGAAGATTTAAGTATCATTGAGGCAATCTTTTGATGAACGACAGTATAAATGTTAAACATTGTTTAAAAATTCAATATGGTACAATTGATCAACAAATTGTTTTAGGCAGTGACATATATTCTATCGGTCGTCACTCAAGTAATAAAATAATCGTTCATAGCGAAACAATATCTCGATTTCACTGCACGATTTTACCTGTAAAATATCAAGGACAAAACCAACAACAATTGTTTTGGATAATTGATGGTGATTTACAAGGAAATAGAAGTTCGAATGGCATATATATAAATAATAATAAGTGTTTATCCCACGAATTAAAACCAGGGGATATGATCAGGGTTGGTGGCAACGAGGTGGAGATAAGTTACTTAGTTATTGATCTCAATACCAGTGAAGAAATTATCTGTTCTGATGAAAATATTAGTGATAATGGTTTTGGATTAGATCACTTACAAAATAATCTTGTATTAGACGAATTGGAAGCCGATAATTTATTGGATTCAGCATTACAAACTACCATAATTGAGAGCAATAAAGATGAGGAAGATTTTTTCCTCCATGAACTTATTTTTCTGTTAAAAGATCAAAAAGGAAGGGTTCAAATTCCTGTATTTGCGATCAATTTATCGGCAAAAATGATTGATTGTAATGACAAATTTCAAGAATTATTTCCACAATTAGATTCAAATAGTTTATTTAATCCTTTTACTCAATCCATTGTTGAACAGATTAAAGGAGATATAAAAGAATTTGTAGTTCGAGAAGTTGATTATCAAAATATCACATATACTCAATATGCACGTTTAATATCAGAAAAAGGACAAATAGAAAGTTATATTTTTTCTTTTCAAGAAAGAATCAAAGTAGAAGAAAGACTACGAGAAAGTGAAGAAAAATATCGTGCCATAGTTAGACAAATATCAGAAGGAATTATACTTGTTGACCCTATTAACAAGGAAATTATTGAAGCTAATAGTGCTTACTGTACCCTTGTGGGATACTCAAATCAAGAAATTACCTCTTTACGTATTCATGATTTGGTTGCGACTGATCCTGAAATTAATGACAGCATTATTTATCAAGTACAAAAAAATGGTCTCAACGTTACCCAAGAGTCCATACATCGTCATCAAAATCGTTCTTTGATTAATGTAGAAGTAAACATTAGTAGCATTTACTATGGTGCTAAAGAATTCATCTGTTATGCAGTGCGTGATGTCACAGAACGAAAATTAGCTGAAGATATGTTGCGTTATCAAGCTTGTCATGACTCTTTAACAGAATTGGCAAATCGTAATCTTTTTCATGAGCAACTAGAGAAAGCGATCACGGAAATACAGAAAGAACAAGGTAGATTAGCAGTTATTTTTATTGATTTAGACAGATTTAAAAACATTAATGATACTTTAGGTCATGATGTCGGAGATTTATTTTTACAACAGGTAGGTTCAAAACTTAAAGGTTGTTTGAGAGAGGATGATTTAATTGCCCGTTGGGGTGGTGATGAGTTCACAATTCTTTTACCAACAGTGAATGGGAAAAAAGACATTGATATAGTCGCCCAAAAGATTTTTAGTACTTTTAAGCATCCTTTGAGAATTGTAGATTATCAGCTTTATTGTCATTTAAGTATGGGAATTGCGATTTATCCCGAAGATGGATACAAACCCGAAACTTTGGTGAAAAATGCAGACACTGCTTTATATAGAAGTAAGGATCAAGGAGGGAATTATTATCAGTATTATGTACCTTCAATGAACGAAAAAAGAAAAGAGTTATTAGAGTTAGAAGGTTACTTATATGAGGCAATCAAATTTAATCAATTTCAGTTATATTATCAACCACAAATTAACTTTACAACTAAACAAATAGTTGGTATGGAGGCGTTGATACGTTGGCATCATCCACATTTAGGGACTGTTGCTCCTGCCAAATTTATTCCTTTGGCTGAACAAACTGGTTTTATAAATGCGATCGGACAATGGGCTTTATTTACTGCTTGTAAGCAAAATAAACAGTGGCAAGATTTGGGATTGCCTCCTTTTAAAATATCCGTTAATTTATCTCCTCGACAATGTCAACCAGAGTTACCATCTGTATGGATGGATATCTTAGACAAAACTCAACTACCGCCACAATATTTAGAATTAGAAATTACCGAAAACAGCATCATAGTTCATCCAGAGTTAACAAGAAATATTCTTGAGGATTTAACCCGAATGGGTGTGACAGTTTCAATGGATGATTTTGGTACTGGCTATTCTTCTTTGGGTTATCTGAAAAAATTCCCCTTTCATACGATCAAAATAGATCAGAGCTTTGTTCGTGAGTTAAAAAGTGAACCTGAAGATTTAGCCATTATTTCTGCGGTTGTTACTTTGGGTAAGGGTTTTAATTTACAAATTGTCGCCGAAGGAGTCGAAACGGTAGAACAATTGAAGTTGTTAACTGGTTTGGGATGTGATGTGATGCAAGGTTATTTATTAAGTCATCCTCTTCCTGCGTATGAGGCACAGACTTTTATTGAATCGTTTCTCAAAAATGGTTTAGATCGTTTTTTCATCTATTAAATGACTGATGTTATTTGGGTTCGACTTAGGAATTAATTACGGAGATGGGTGAGATAAAACATTTGAATAGGAGTGAGATTGATTGTTGTTTAAGAATTTTCAATTTCTTAATGAATGTTGACAGCATAGATAAATGCTCAATATTGTTATGAGAGATATTAAACAAGCAAACTGCTTGATCAAACAACAATTAAGTCATCTAAAGAAACAATCATTCCACCACCCTTAGCAAACTCAAGTGCGACAGAACCCCATTTATCTACCACAACATCAACTTTACCCTGACCTTCGTAGCGAAAGTAAGCATCTAGACTGCGATAGCGAATTAATCCTCCCCAAGTAGCTTCTGTCCAAGGAAGTTTGGGAGTTGTATATTGATTGAGCTTTGTTTCACTCAAATCTATGAAGTTGATATCACCCATGCCCGGCACATTAAGGATATGACTACCCCATTTGTTTAACTCCGCTTTACCTCCATTCGGTGGAACAATCATTTTTTTGCCACCATCAAGAAAAATAGAATAAATGTAGTTGTTTGTAATTTTAACGTCGTACATATAGTTCTCTTTTTTTTGCGAAACTTGTTGAATAATCAAAACTTAACTTTAATTATATGAAAATATTTTGGAAAGTAGATCAAATGGCGACACAAAAATTAATTATCAATTAACTAATAGTCTATGTCAAAGCGATCGTCAACTGTAAATGAATTATTGATTGGTTTTTCATGATTTTTCTAATTTCAGTTACAATAGCCTATAGTTTTACTCATTTTTAAGACCTTATTCCACAATATGATTAATAGTTCTGTACTGATAGCGATTTCGATCGCACTAATGTCTATCATTTGGGTAGAATTGGTAAGGGATTGCTATCATCTCATTTCCCATTTATGGCAACCGTTATATCGTTTACATTCATGGCATCATCGCATATTTAAGCCTGATTTATCTGTCAAAAGTGAAACAATTTATCGTCAAGCTAATTGGTATAATGACTTACCAGAATCTGTGGTCATGTTAATCTTCAGTTTTGGTTATAGTTTTTTGGTCATTTCTCAAGGATGGATTACCATCGAATATCAATGGTTAGTGTGGACAGGTTTTTTTTATACTTTAACTTTTAGTTTCGGTGCTATCGCCAGAGGACTTGGTGTACCTTATGCCCACGATCTTACCGATGTTACTCACCGTCAAGGAGAATTTACCACTATTCCCGCCAATTATTTTGTGAATCGTACCTATCATTGGCGACATCATTTTGATGATCAAAATGCTTATTTTTGCGGTACATTAACTTTAGTCGATCGCATTATCGGTAGTGCTTTGTCTTTGAAAGGGAAGAAAATTGCCGTTACAGGAGCAAATGGTACATTAGGACAGGCTTTGATCAAAGAATTATATTTAAAAGGAGCAAAAGTTACGGCTTTAACTTCTGGAAATAAAGAATTATTTATTGAGATCAAAAATGAACAAATACCCATTAAAACAGTTACCTGGCAAATAGGGGAAGAATCACAATTACAAGAAATTTTTGCTCAAACAGATATTTTAATCATTAATCATGGCATTAATGTTCATGGAGAAAAAACAGCTAATGCGATCGAAAAATCCTATGAAATTAATACTTTTTCGGGTTGGCGTTTATTAGAATTATTTTTAAATACAGTTAAAACCAATCAGGAAAAAGCGACTAAAGAAATTTGGGTCAACACTTCAGAAGCAGAAGTCAATCCTGCTTTTAGTCCCTTGTACGAAATGAGTAAAAGAACAATGGGTGAGCTTGTAACCATGAAACGAGTTAATGCTCCTTGTGTAATCAGAAAACTAATTTTAGGCCCTTTTAAAAGTAATCTTAACCCCGTTGGGATCATGTCTTCTCAATGGGTTGCTAAACAAATTGTTAATTTAGCTGTCAGAGATTTTCGCAATATTATCGTAACCATTAATCCTTTAACTTATATCTTATTTCCTCTTAAAGAATTGGCTACATTTACTTATTTTAAATTATTTACTAAATAATCTATAGTAGAATTCGCAATTCAAAACTATGAACTATAAAATGTTTATTTTCAGAATAGTTTATTGTTAATCCTTCACTACATCAAAAAAAACACGTTAAAGTATAATTATTAAGTTTTATTACATATAGAGATTAAAGATGCTAGAACTTTATCAATTTGAATTATCCCCATTCTGCGAAAAAGTTAGATTAATTCTGGACTATAAAGGACTAGAGTATAAAAAAATTGAAGTAATCCCCGGTATTGGGCAGTTAGACGTATTCAAAATCTCAGGACAAAGACAAGTTCCTGTTTTAAAAGATGGAGACACAGTCGTAGCGGATTCAACCAAAATTGCTCTATATTTGGATGAAAAATATCCTCTAAAACCATTAATTCCCATTGATGCCCTTGCCAAGGGTCAATCTTTTTTAATGGAAGAATGGGCTGATGAATCATTTGTGTTAAAAACTCGTAAAGCTTTTATCGGTGCTTTAAATCATTATCAAAATTTTCGTCTGTCTTTGTTACCGAATAATACTCCAGATATTTTAAAAAATGTCCTCAGTGTATTACCTTCTGGATTTCTAACAGTTATTGGTACAGGCATTGGGCTAGGTCATGATATTTTGAAAGAAGCAGAAAAAGATGTCAAAAAAGATTTAGATGCTTTAAGCTTAATCTTACAAAATCAACCCTATTTAACAGGAAATCAACCGGCTCTAGCAGATTTCTCCATTGCCGCTGTCAGTACTCTGCTCAAATTTCCTCCTGTTGCTTATTTGGATTTACCCATCGATTTGGAAAGTAAAGGTATTCCGGGGATTGCAGACCATAGTGACTATGAATTTTTCTTCGCTTGGCGTGACCGTTTATATGCAGAATATCGTCAACCTGTAGATAAAAGCAATAGTAACAATTTTGGTGGTGGTAGTGATAATAATCAACCAACGACGATCGAAATTGAATAAATAAAGCACAATTTAGAACTGAACTATTTTTGAGATAAAACTTTCCTTTGGTAAGAGTAAAGCCTTTTCCAAAGGAAATAATTTTTGTATAGCAAAGGACAAAGGACAAAGGTTAAAATCTCGACATAGCAATACTTTTAAAAATCACCAATGTCCTAATCAACCCGTTTTCTGCTATAGAATTAATTTGAGAGCTTCTGATTTCACTCACAGAAAATGTTTATATGTGAACATTTTGAAAATAGAAAATAAAATCATAATTACAGATCCTAAATGAGTTCTGTAAATGTCAAAATTGATTTAATTCCTGTCGTTGTATTTTGATAATGTCATAATTACCAAAAACCTTTAATGATTTACTAAAATCTTTTAACTTACTCAATGCTGCTTGAATTGTTTTTTGACCTGAATCTCCTTCCAAATCAACAAAAAACAAATATTCTCCTAAACAATATTTATTTGGTCTAGACTCTATTTTAGTTAAATTAATCGATCGATCTGCAAAAATTTTCAACGGTTGAATTAATACCCCCGGCATATTTTGCTCAAAAGCTAAACCCAAAGATACATGGTGTCCGTGATGATGAGGTTCACGGGTAATTACCCAAAAACGAGTAAAATTGTGGGCGTAATCGTTGATATTTTCTACCATAATTGGCAAATCGTACAAGTGAGCTGCTCTCACTGACGAAATTGCTCCTGCGGTGGGTTCTTGATTGAGATGGTGGAGGGCTTCTGTTGTGGAGTTAGTGGCAATTAATCGAGCTTTAGGAAGGTTTTTGGCTAACCATTTTTGACATTGAGCTAAAGCTTGAGGATGAGAATAAACTGTTTTGATGCCCCAAAGCGATCGACCACGGGATAAAAGATTATGTACGATAGGTATAGTCAACGCCTGTTGAATATGTAAATTTTCTAACTCCCATAAAGTATCAAGGGTAATAACTACTGTTCCTTCGATGGAATTTTCAATGGGAACAACTGCTATATCAGCTTTTTCTTGGGATACAGTTAATAAAGTTTGAGAAATACTGGATATGGGTGTTAACTCAGAATCAAGATCATTATTTTCTTTGAGAATTTGAGCGTAACATAAGGTGGCAAGTTCTGAATAAGTTCCTTTTGGGCCTAAATGTGCGATCGTTTTTCTCATCTTAAATTGAATAATCTTATCTGATTCCATTCAACAATTATAAATCAACCTCAACAAAGGGCAAAGTTCAATGGGCAAGGGGAAAAGGTTTTTTCTTTGGAAATAGCTTAACCTGTTTTAGATATTTCGGTTGGAAAAGAACGAGGCTTAGAACCTAATGTTCTTGATTATGATCATCCTTCTAATTGACATCCTCCCAGCGTCGGAGACGCGGGATTCCTAAGAAATCTAGAG
>JAALKG010000062.1 GCA_011088145.1 Cyanobacteria bacterium MH1_Bin12
GGTAAGCCATTGCTCATCTAAATAATCCCATTTATTTTCGGTGCGGAGTACTAGTAAGATTTATCCATAATGAGATGATTTCTCCCACAAACGATTTACGATGATAGTTAATTTACCCATAAAAATTGCTCCATTTCTCGATCGTCTACGTACTAATAAATAGAAGGCTCTGTCAATTAAACTGTTTATATTAGAAGAAAAAAATTTTATTATGATAATTTCACCCTTATCCGACGAATTAAAAAAACTAGCAGCAGGCTATGTCCTAGACGATTTAGAAACAACACAAATAGCACAAGTCGAACTATTAATCAATCAAAATCCAGCCCTACTAAAAGAAATTCAACAACTGCAATCTGTAACAGGAATTATGACAAGTAATGTACCTCAGATTCAACCACCTGCGGATTTACTCGCAAAAATCATGAATAGTTTGGATTAATAATTGAATTAAGATTCTCTACTTTTCGATCAAGACATGTATAGCTAATCGAGAACCTTGATTGTAACTTAACTATTATAAAATCAAAATTAAACATTTTCCAACAAAATTGTTTTTAGTTGTGAAAGTCCTTGACGATAGCGACTTTTAACTGTTCCTAAAGATAGATTTAGAGTTTTAGCAATCTTAGCTTGACTTAACTGTTCAAAGTAGTTCATCTCTAGAATTTGGCGTTGAAGTTGAGGTAACTGAGCGAGTGCTTGTTGTAACATTTCTCTACGTTCTTGCAAAGATGCCTGTTCTAAAGGAAGTGGTTCAGATGCTTCTTCACAAAAAAGCTTCTGCCAACGATTGAGGAAATTTTTGGTACTATTACCAGAGCGTAATTTATCGATCGCACGAGAACGAGTCAACAGCCCTAAAAAGCTACTCAATGCACCTCTGTTAGGATCAAAACGATCGTTTTTCCAAAAGGTCACAAAAATTTCTTGAGTTAAATCTTCTGCTTTTTGCTGATTTTGTAGTGCTTTGTAAGCTATGCTATACACTAAGCCTGCATAACGCTTATATAAAACAGTTAAAGCCTCTTTTTGACCAGCTCTTAAACTATATATTAATTCAGCATCGCAGCGATCGAATATTTTTGTTTTACTGGTGGTTTTTACCTTACTCATCTAAAATCTCCTCATCAGTGGGAATTACAATTGTTCAAATCAAAAAAAATACGATCAGACACGTACGAGTTGTTCAGTTTTTAAACCACTCAACAACGATAAGAGTGTTAAATGCTTGTCAGAAATAAATTCGCTATAATCAGCGACTTCATCAAGACCAAGGAAATTAAGCCAAAGTTCGATAGCCAACCAGAGAGTTATTCTCACTATCAATGTTTTCCATCTAATATTCATTGGCTTTGACCTCCATTCGATTTAGCTTTAACAACTTCTTTAATTGGGAATTTGTTTTCTTCTGTTTATTTCTATTTCTGAACAAAGAGAAGGTATGCAAAAATTGAGAGTTAAAAGTTAAGAGTTAAGAGTTAAAAGTTAAGAATTAGTTAGCCTCGCTTGAAGTTGGGAGCTAGGGGCTGACAACACCACAAAACTATTATTGATGATTCTGTAATGTGATCGATATATTTTAAAGTCCTTAATCGTCCTGTTATAGTAGTTTTCAATGGTAGCGGATGCAACTTCTTGATGATAGTTTGAGTTAAAGTTCAATTCATTGAACGAATTGTGTTAGCCTTGCACGACAGTTCAAAGCGGGTTCGTAATTATTTTCTAATTACTTTAATTATGGTTGCGATCGATCCCCTGAAAGCGTAGTTTTTTCGTTAAAAGAAACAGTAAAAACACGTCTAAAATAGACTATTTTCGTATCTTAAATCAAAATTTTGATAGGTAATTTTTGCGTTAATGAAAATAAATAATTAATGACTTTTGACTTTTGATTTTACATATCTTTATTTGGTTATTGAAACTAGCAATCTAAAATGATGAAATATAGTAACAAACGAATTGGTTAAGAAAAACGAAAAAAGTACAAGCATTGTCAAACCATAAACAGTTAGTTTATCTATGACCACAATTTCCTAACAAATTCGCATATTGCTATAGTCTCCCCTCAAATCTTATTTGTTATGAATTTTTTTATTTTTAAATCGGTTTTATCTTCGCTTTTCATCTGTTTAATTCCCTTACTAACCATTGCCAAAGTTTCCGCACAAATTGTTCCTGATTCTACTTTAGGAAACGAAAACTCGATCGTCAATCAGATTGATCAGTTTAAATGTTTAGTCGAAGGTGGTGCCATTCGAGGTCAAAATCTCTTTCATAGTTTTTTAGAATTTGGTATCAATAACAGTAACAGCGTTTATTTTTTCAACCCCGATGGTGTCAACAATATTTTGACCAGAGTTACAGGAAAAAATATTTCTCATATTTTTGGAACTTTAGGAGTGGAAGGTAATGCTAATCTATTTCTACTCAATCCCAACGGAATTATTTTCGGAGAAAATGCCAAATTAGATTTGAATGGTTCTTTTTCTGCAACTACAGGAGATATTCAGTTGGGAAAAGATGGGGTTTTTAGTGCCACAAATATTCAAGGAAGTCATCTACTGAGTACCACACCAGAAGTGTTATTTAGTAATGCTCAAAATACCATTGAGAATCGGGCAAATTTAGTGGTAAAAAATGGGCAGGATATTATTCTGATGGCAAAAAAGGTAAGCCATAACAGTAATCTTATTGCACCGAAAGGAACAATTCACTTAGAAGGGGATGAGGTGATTGTTTCAGGAAATGCGATCGCATTTCCTGAAACAAAAATAAACATATTCGGTAGAGAAAATACAGTTTTATTAGACAATACCCTCATTAATGTTTCATCCTTAACCGATGGGGGTACAGTATTGATTGGTGGAGACTTCCAAGGTCAAGGTACAACCAATTCTCAGCGAACTTATATCGGTGATAATGTTACTATCAAAGCCGATGCTTTAATTAATGGTAATGGTGGCAACATCGTAGTTTGGGCAGATGAAGTCACAGGTTTTTATGGCAATATAACTGCTAGAGGTGGAATCGAGTCTGGTAATGGTGGCTTTGTGGAGGTATCTGGCAAACAACAGCTCATCTTTCGAGGAAAAGTCGACACCAGTGCAGTTAGTGGATTATCTGGAAGCTTATTACTTGATCCGACTAATATTATCATTGCTGATGGTAGTGGCGATGAAGTAGGAGATGGTAATAACACCTTTGCGGGCAATAATTCTGGAATCGTTGGCTCTATTTTAACCACACCATTAAGCGAAATAGAAGATACAACGCCGACAACTATCTATGAGTCAGAATTAGAAAGGTTATCTGGAGATACTAATATTGTCCTTCAAGCTACTAATGATATTATCCTACAAGATTTAAGTGACGATCGCTTAGAATTTTCTAGTGGTGAAGGAATAATTGTTTTCAGTGCCGATGCAGATAAAGATGGCACAGGTGATTTTATCACCGAAGATAACTTTGCTGATACTATCTTTACCAATGGAAGAGATATAGCCATTTCAGGAGCAAACTTAACCATCGGTAGTATTAACACTTCCTTTTTAGTTGTACCTGATGCAGGAGAATTAATTGAAACAGCCTTATTTGTTAGTGATAGTTCAGGAAAAAATTTAGAAACTATCAAAGGAAATGTCTCTAGGGGTGCGGATATTGACCTGTTTAAAATTTATCTCACAGGAGGAGGGACTTTTTCTGCTAGTACTGTCAATCCAGACACTGTTATAGATACCCAGCTATTTCTTTTTGATGCGGATGGTTTGGGTGTTTATGCCAATGATGATCAAGGTGGATGTTTTTGTTTTCAATCTACATTACCAGCAGGAAACATTTTAACTCCAATACAATCAGGAGTCTATTATTTAGGAATTAGTACTTTTTTGGTGAACCCCTTCAGTTCTGACGGTGAGATTTTTCCTAGTAGTTTTGTCAGTGGTTTTGAAGCGATTAAAGCAGCCACGGGTGACGGTGGTTCTTTGCCCCTTAGTGAATGGGTGGGCTTTTTTTTCCAACAGGGTAGCTATACGATCAATCTAACTGGAGTAGAAGCCTTAGAGAGTACATTTAGAGAATCTTTCCCTAGAGATAGTGGCTCGATCGCTCTTAATGCTAGTGATAATGTTAACATTAATGGTTCGATCGAGACTTCATTAAATTCAGATAAAACATCAATTACTATAATATAGCGGAGAACGGGTTGATTAGGATATTGATGATTTATAAAAGTATTGCTATGTCGAGATTTTAACCTTTATTCTTGGCTATATTTTGTCTTTTTAGTCGCATTCATTTTTTTTAGATATCTCTAATAGTTATATAAATTTGGCAATAAAATCAAACATATTAAATTAATGAATAAAAAAATCTTCTTTTTCCTTTGTTTGCTGATCAGTCACTATCCACTTCCCATTAAGGCTCAAACTGTTCCTCCAGTTAATAATCCTCCTTTGGAACAGCCTCGTAATCTAGAACCTTTACCTCCATTAGAAGAAATTTTACCTAAATCTCCTGTTGAAACTCCTTCTCAATCCTCTCCTTTGGAAGAAATTTCAGGTAAAATTACCATCTCTAAATTTAAAGTGATTGGTAGTACAGTTTTTAGTGATGAACAACTGGAAAAAGTTCTTGAACCTTATACGAATGTTCCCATCACTTTTGCTCAGTTAGTAGAAGCGAGAAATGTCATCAGTAAACTTTATCAGCAAGAAGGTTATATCACTTCAGGAGCATTCATTCCTGTTCAAACGTTAAGCAATGGAGTTGTCAAATTACAAGTAATTGAAGGTGGTGTAGAATCGATCGAAATAGAAGGTCTAAAACGATTAAATGCTGGTTATATTCGTAGTCGTTTAAAAAAAGCCGTTGCTCCACCTCTTAACCAACCAGAACTACTCAACGCCTTACAATTATTGCAAATTAACCCTCTCATTTCGACAATCTCCGCCGAATTACAAACTGGGACACAAGTTGGTCAAAATATATTAGCAATGACTGTAACTGAAGCGAATGCCTTTCATTTGACAGCTCGTTATGATAACTATCGTAATCCTAGTGTGGGGACAGAACGTATTCTGGGACAAATTAGTTTAGATCATGTGACGGGTTGGGGCGATCGCTTTAATATAAGCTATTATCATACCCAAGGTAGTGATAGCATTGATGACCTCAGTTATACTTTGCCTATTAATGCGAAAAATGGCACCATTAGTTTTAGTTTTCAAGAAAGTGGCTCTAAGGTGATTGAACCGGCTATATTCAAACCTTTCCGATTAGAATCAGAGTACCGTAAATATGAATTAAGTTATCGTCAACCAATTATTTACAATCTCAACGAAGAATTAACTTTGGGAATTAGCACAGATTGGCAAACCACAGCAAATTTTTTATTAGGAGAACCTTTTCCTTTATCTAGTGGTGCTGATGATCAGGGTAAAACTAGTATTTTTACCTTACGTTTTTTCCAAGAATACAGTCGTCGTAGTGATAGGTATGCCTTTTTTGCTCGATCGCAATTTAACTTTGGTTTCGATGCTTTTGGGGCTACCAGTAACAATGATGGTCAGCCAGATAGCAACTACTTTTCTTGGCGAGGACAAGCTCAATACGTTAATGCTCTAACTCCCGATGTCTTATTAGTTTTAAAATCTGAAGCACAATTTGCCAATCAAACATTACTAGCTGTAGAAAAATTTAGTTGAGGTGGTGTTTATACTGTTCGTGGTTATTCCCAAGACGCTCTGTTAGCTGATAATGGATTATTTGCCTCAGCCGAATTACGTGCCAATATTCTCAAAATACCTGAATGGAATACTAGATTACAAGTATCACCTTTTATCGATGTTGGTCGAGTTTGGAATAGTGATGATAGTCCTTTAGTGAAAAATGTTTTGTTTAGTACGGGACTAGGTTTAACTTTATTTGTCGATGAAATTTTTTCTGCCAAAATAGAATGGGGTATTCCTCTATCTGATTTTGATCAAACTAGTAATAACTTACAAGCTGATGGTATTTATTTTTATTTACAGTTGATGCCTTTTAAATAAAGAAATTCGGAAATTCAATCAAGCAAACTTTTGTCCTTTGACAGGAAAAGCAATGAATAAACAACTCAAATATATCTTGATACTTCTAGGAATTTTTATCAGTATTAATGGCGGTGTCGTAGTTGCCAAGGAAAATATCAGGATTAATCAACAGCAAGAAAATGAATTAATAATATCTGGAGATATTGAGCAAGTCGAGCAGTTATACCAACAAGGGAAATTAAAACAAGCGATCGCAATTTTAACTCAAAGGATTAATAACTACCAAAAGCAAGGAAATAGCCTCAAACAAGCTTATGCCCTACGAAATATAAGCTTAGTGTATCTCAAACAACAAAACTGGCAAGCCACAGAAGCCAATATCAATCAAGCTCTTGAATTGACAAATACAATTAATGACCAAAAAAAGCGATCGCAACTGCTGAATTTATGTTTAGAAATCAAAGGACAATTGCAATTAGCGATTGATAAACCAGAAATCGCTTTAAAAACTTGGCAAAAAAGTAGCAAACTCGCTTATCAAAGAGGCGATATTAGACAATATATCAAAAGTGAAATCAAACAAGTACAAGCCTTACAAGAGATGGGAATGTATGGTCAAGCGATCGCCATTCTTACTCAGATTGAACCCCAGTTAGACAAAGCACCCTCAGACTTAGTAACAGCCAAAGCATGGCAAACTATCGGTGATCTTTTACGCAAAGTGGGTAAATTCTCTGAAGCTCAATCCGCCTTAAAAAAAGGTTTAATTATTGTTAATAAAAGAGAAAATGTGACCGCTAAAGCTGATTTTTTAATTAGCTTAGGAAATTTGGCGAAGGCTCAGCAAGACTTTAATCAAGCCATTAACTTTTATCAGGAAGGGGCGAAAATTACAGAAGATAAATCTTTACAACTACAAGCTTATTTACCTCAATTAAATATTCTAGTCACCCAAAAATCTCTTAACTGGTCATCTAGATTAATTCATAGCCAAATTATCCCTCTGATTAATGACCTCCCTCCTAGTAAAAATTTAGTCAATCACAGAATTAACCTCGCTAGGAATCTGATTCAAATTAACAATTCTGAAGATAATCAACTGATTTTAGAACAATTAATTAAAGCCAATCGAGAAGCCAAACAAATAGATTATCGTCGTGGAGAAACAAATGCTTTGGGAAATTTAGGCAAACTATATCAAAAATCCCAACAGTTATCACAAGCAAGACAATTAACTGAAAAAGCCTTATTTATTGCTCAACAAATCAATGCTCCCGATATCGCTTATCAATGGCAATGGCAACTAGGGCAAATTATGTCGGGGCAAAACGATCGCAAAAGTGCCATTACATCTTATTCTCAAGCAGTATATACCCTGAATACCTTGCGAAGTGATTTAGTTGCGGTAAATTCAGATTTAGAATTTAATTTTCGGGAAAATGTCGAACCAGTCTATCGAGAATTAGTCGATATTTTATTGCAAGAAGAAGCAACTGTAACCGAAATTGGTCAAGCACGAGATGTCATCGAGCAATTGCAACTGGCAGAATTAGATAACTTTTTTCAATCTGCTTGCATCGATGCTAACCCAGTTCTAATTGATCAAGTTACCGAACAACAAGATCCTACCGCCGCAGTCATTTATACCATTGCCTTAGCCAATCGCTTTGAAATTATTCTCAAACTTCCCCAAGAACAACTAAAACATTATAGTATTGCGATCGATAATTTACCCAAAGTAGAAAGAATTTTAGAACGATTAAATCAATCTCTAACCCAACGTAATAGTCAGGAAACTTTATCTTTGTCTCAACAAGCCTATGATTGGTTAATTCGACCAATTGCCAATGATTTAGCCCAAAGTGAAGTCAAAACCTTAGTCTTTGTCCTCGATAATCCTTTTCGTAATGTACCCATGGCTGTTCTCCACGATGGACAACAATATCTAGTGGAAAAATATGGTGTCGCTTTAAGCCCCGGACTACAATTGATTGAACCTCGATCGATCGCCCAACAAGAGTTAAACTTATTAGTGGCTGGATTAACCCAATCAAGAGAAGGTTTTTCTCCATTGAAATATGTAGTGAATGAATTAAATACGATTCAATCTGAAGTCTCTAATAACGAAAAATTACTGGATCAAAATTTTACCACGACAGCTTTCCAAGACTTAGTGAAAGAACTTCCTTTTTCCGTAGTACATATCGCAACTCATGGTCAATTTAGTTCCCGAGCAGAAAATACTTTTATTCTTACTTGGGATGATCAAATTAATGTAAATCAACTCCATCGCTTACTTCGTTCTAGAGTTCCCCAGACAGAAGAAGCTCTTGAGCTTTTAGTTCTCAGTGCTTGTGAAACTCTCACAGGAGATAAACGTGCGACGTTGGGACTTGCAGGAATGGCTGTTCGTGCTGGTGCTAGAAGTACTTTGGCAACTCTATGGCGGGTTAATGATGAAGCTAGTGCTTTACTTATGGGTCAATTCTATAAAGAGTTGGCTAATCAAAATACTTCTGTAACTAAAGCAGAAGCACTCCGTCAAGCCCAATTAACTCTTCTAAAAAGTTCTCGATTTAACCGTCCTTATTTTTGGTCTTCTTATGTACTTGTCGGTAATTGGTTGTAGTAAATCCTAAATTCCGCAGAAAAAATTCAAGACTCAGAAAATTAATTTAAAAGTTGAAAATACCAAATTCATAGCAGAGAGTGGGTTGATTAGGACATTGATGATTTCGAAAAGTACTGTTATGTCGAGATTTTTATTTCAACCAACATTGATATTTTATTGTTTTTAAGCTATAATGGTAAGCTGTTGATTTTAAATTAACGGGGCGTAGCGCAGCTTGGTAGCGCACCACTTTGGGGTAGTGGGGGTCGTGGGTTCAAATCCCGCCGCTCCGATTTCATTGAAAAGATACAAATGAGATAGATATATCGTCAGTGATTTTGCTCTTTGGCAACTTCTAAATTTGTGAATATTTTAGTCTGAAGTTATGGAGTAGTTTTCTCGGTTGTTGTCCCCAATCATTATCAAAAAATCGAGGGTTTAAAACCTCGCCTTGATCGGCGTGAATATTTTTGATGGTAGTAACGGTGCTATTTTCAAAAATTACCTTTGCCCTTTGAACTTTGCCCTTTTGACTGATCAGCTTTTATCCTGCCAATTCATCAGAATCTAGTTCGGAACTATCAATTATATTTTCTAAAATGCTGATCATACTATTTTCGATCGCCTTTTGGAAATCATTATCAGAGGCATAGTTTTTATACAAAGTTAATTCTTTACGACGTTCTTGATTAATAGCTTGTTTGATCAATTTACTAATAGCTAAACGACTGTTTTGTGGGTCTGGATTTTCCGCTACTTGGGTTTTATAGTCTGGATTATTAACTACATTACGAGCGAGATTAACTAATTTAACCCTTTGTTCTTCTGGTGTTGCATCCCATTGCCCAAAATGAGCTTGGTTAAAAGTATTGATAATCTCATCAAGGGTGTCATATTCTTTCTCTTGGTCGTAATATCCTCTAGGGTTAGGATTTTGGGGATTTATTTCGGTGGTAGAATCATTAAGGGCGATCGCTTGATCGCTTGATTTAGGGTAACTCTTTCAATGCCGTAGGTGCTTAAATCGATACTATTGAGAAGTTCATCAAATCGATCTTGTTGCGGGTTACGGACAATAAGTTTAGGGATGAGGAATTTAAGAAACCAATAGACATCTCCAGAAAATTCAAATATTTTCACAGCAAAGGTTTTAGCATTAAGGATTTTATCTTGATTATCTTCTGGTGCTTCTTCTTTACTCAAGGTCATATTGAGAGTATCGGCTGAACTTCCGCTTTGACTGGAGTGGGCTTCATCGATAATCACAGCAAAACGACGATCATTTCATCCTTCGATACCTTCTACGATAAATCTAAATTTCTGGATAGGATAGTACTAATAATTATTTTTTTACCTGATTCTAATGCCTTTTTTAAGTCTTCCGAACTTGTGGCATGAGCAATAAGATTTTTAACTTCAGAAAAATCTTTAATGTTATTACGTAATTGTTTATCAAGGTTAGTTCTATCTGTGACCACAATCACCGAATTAAATAGAGGTGCATTTTGTTCGTTTTGGTAAAGTTGAATTAGTTGAAAAGCCAACCAAGTAATTGAGTTACTTTTCCCTGAACCTGCTGAATGTTGAATTAGATAGGTTTTACCCGTGCCGTTTTCTTTAGCATCGTTGAAGATTTAGTTAACTACATCTCGTTGGTGGTAGCGAGGGAAAATCAGGGTTTTATTTTTGAGTGCGTCTTTGGGTTTACCTTCGAGTAAGACAAAATGTTCGAGAATATTAGCTAAACTACTATGAGTTAATATATCTTCCCAGAGATAGCTAGTTTTATGTCCCTTGGGGTTAACAGGGTTGCCCTTACCGTTACCATTACCTTTGTTGAAGGGCAGAAAATAAGTGCTTTTACCGTTAAGTTTGGTGGTCATCCAGACTTCATCGGTATCGACAGCAAAATGGACTAAACAACGGGCAAAGTTAAATAAGGGTTCTTTGGGATCTCTATCTTTATATTGTTTTTTACCGTCATAAACGCTTTGGTTTGTCCACTGGTTTTTTAATTCAATGGTGATAATTGGTAAGCCGTTGAGGAATATCACCAAATCAATAGATAGGGTTGGCTCGGTGGTAGAGAAATGAACCTGACGAGTAACCGAAAAAATATTTTTCTCGAAGTTAGCTTGGATGGCTGGGTTAAGGTCGTTTTTTCTTGATTTTGCGATCGATCCTCTCAAGTATCATTCTCTGCCAGTTAGGACGATCTTGGAGCTTTTCTAGTTCTTCTGCTTGGGTGGTTTCGAGGAATTGCCATAGTTTAGCAGTGTCGATGGCGAAGGCGGAGTCAAAATCTTGATTACTTCCTTGATGATAGTCAGCTTAATTGAGGAGATAGTTTTCGATGAGGTTTTCCAGAGCGGTTTCGTTTGTTTTGCTGACCATAGATTTATTGATGATAACTAATCGGTATATAGGTTAAATGTCTAAATTTTCTTGGTTGAGAATTTCTTGAACACAAGTTTTAAGTTCATCTAATTTTGTTTCCACAACATTCCAAACAATTTGTTTATTAATCGAAAAATAAACATGGGCAATAAAATCTCTTAATCCTGCTATTTTTTGCCATTCTATTTGTGAATATTTAATTCTAATTTCTGAAGGAATTTTCTTAGTTGCTTCCCCAATTATCATTAAGTTATGGGTAACAGCATCAAGGGTTTTTTCGTCTTCTACAAACTCTTCATAATTCAAAGAAGAAGTATAGTTTTTAATCTTGTTAATACTGGTAATAATATCAGTTAAATAAAGTGCAAGGTTACGAGACATAGACTGCCTCCTTGATAATTGTTTCTTTAATTACTGGTTTTAAATCTTCTTTAACTACTAGATCTACAGGTTTATTGAACAAGTCTTCTAAATAGAATTTTAAATCCATATAACCATCAAAAGTGGCATTTCCTTGAAATTCTACTAAAAAATCTAAATCACTATTTTCTGTAGCTTGATTCCTAACAGTTGAACCAAATAAAGCGAGGCTTTTTATCTTAAATTTTTCACATATTTTTTCTTGTTTTTTAAAAGTATTTAAAACCGTTTTTAGGTCAATTATTTTTGTGGTTATATTATTGGTACTAATCATAATAAAAATTATTGTTTTTAGTGACTGTGGTTTTAGTGTGGATGGAGAATGACATTATTTTTCATTTCATCCAAACATTGTTCTAGGGTAAGTCCTGGGAAAATTTCCCACCATTTGCCAGTATGTCTCATGTAAGCGATATTAAAACTATCTTTGCCTACATATTCTAAGCGAGCAAATTTTGATTCAAAGGTTGGTGAAATAGCGCTTGGGCTGGGACAGTTATAGGTAGAACAAAAGTAAAAATAGTTGCGATACCATTTGCCAAAAATATCAACCAGATAGTTCCAATCGTTATCAGTTGAAGGTGGTTTAATGTGTTTGGGTTTAAGTTCAGTTTCAATTAATTCATTACACTTTTGTGAAATTAATTGTTTTTCTGTTTCTGGAACTTTGGTTTTGGCTTGTTTAGCAGGACTATAAACCCACATTTTTTGATTTTTTTTAGCCATAGTATTTTCCTTGATTTAATTAATTCTGTGGTTATTATTTAATCTAAATAAATATTTTTTCGATGACCAACTTTTACTACTAAAATAATTAATTCACTGTCTAGTATTTGACAAATAATTCGATAATCACCTACACGATAACGCCATAAACCTTGTTTATTTTTATTATTTTTCCTTGTACTAATTCCTCTTTATTCCATGATAATTTTTCTATATTTTCATAAGATTGTTCTCCTTCTTTTGGGATGCTGATAGTTTGATTTTAAGATCTTTTAGAGTATCATCAACAGCTTTTGTAAATAAGTTAAAATCTCTCCAAACCTGATCGCCAATGGTTAAAGCTAACTTTTCGGCAATTTCCATTAATTTGAGTTGCGATCGCCATTTCTTCTCATCTAATAACATTTTGAGATTTTTAGTAGTAATAGAAATTTCTTCTTTTTCTAAATACGTTTTAATTTCTTTTTCTTGTTCTTTTAAATCGTCATAGATGCGATCGCCCCATTGTTGATAAACTAATTCCATCGATTCTTGAATTGAAGCAATAAAACGCAAACTGGCAATTCTTTCAGGAGTAAACTGAGCCATTAACCGTAATGGACGTTCTACTGTTACCTTATAAAAACCAAAATTCTGATTATTAAAAACCTTGGAGATTCCTTTATCTTCCATAGAGAGATACAAGTTAGTAATTTTCTCAATATGCTCGGGTGCAAATTCGCAATTTTTCGCCCCTAAATTCTTGCGTAACTTGCGATCAAGTTCAGAAGCATCAATTAACTGTACTTTACCTTTTCTTTGTGGTGCTTTGTTGTTAGACAAAATCCAAATATAAGTACTGATACCCGTGTTATAAAACAGATTCTGGGGTAATTGGACGATCGCTTCTAACCAGTCATTTTCAATAATATAGCGTCTAATATTGCTCTCACCACTTCCCGCATCCCCCGTAAACAAAGCTGAACCATTATGCACCGATGCTATTCTGTAACCGCAAGGACTTTGAGATAAGGGCTTCATTTTGTTCACCATATCCATTAAAAATAATAACTGCCCATCAGACGATCGAGGCACAGCATTTTCGGTTTTTTCTTCTCCCCAGAAGTTCGTTAAATTAACCAAAAAACGAGGATCTAAAACAGTTTTATTGTCCTTGATAACTTTTTCTTCTGTCTTCCATGACTTACCATAGGGAGGATTTTCCAACATAAAATCAAACTTCGTACCCGAAAACTCATCCGTTGCCAAGGTAGAATCAAACTTAATATTTTCAGGGTTATTGCCCTTAATCATCATGTCTGATTTACAGATACCATAAGTTTCCCCATTAACTTCTTTCCCGTATAAAGTGACATCTGCATCAGAACGAATTTCCCCTTCAGAGTCTTGAATAAAATTTTGGGATTCTGTGAGCATTCCCCCTGAACCGCAAGCACCGTCATAAACTAACAAAGTGGGTGGTAATTTATCTTTGACAGGGATAAATAACAGATGAGTCATTAAGATGAGTCATTAAATAGATAGCCTCACGAGGGGTAAAATGTTCTCCTGCTTCTTCGTTATTTTCTTCGTTAAAACGTCTAATTAGTTCTTCAAAGACATAACCCATACCCAAGTTAGTTAAACCAGACAATTTCCGTCCATCTGGATCGATCGCATCATCAGGGCTAAGATTGATATAAGGGCTAGTAAATTTTTCCAAAACATCTAGCAACACGTCTGATTGACTCATTTTGCGGATTTGATTACGCAGGTCAAATTGATCAATAATCTCTTTAACATCGTCGCTAAACCCATCGAGATAAACCTTAAAGTTTGCTTCTAAAATTTGCCTGTTATTAGCGGCGGTAGCAACTAATTTTTTTAATGTCCAATCAGAAACGTTATAGAACACATAACCTGAAGCATCTCGTAAGCCATCAGGTTCTAATACTATTAAACCCACTTCCTCTTGCTGAAAGCGAACTTCATCTATTACGGTTTGTTTGGTCAACTCTAATAAGCAATCTAACCGCCGTAAAACAAACATTGGTAGGATTACATCTCGATATTTACCCCTGACAAATACATCTCGTAAACAATCATCGGCGATCGACCAAATGAAAGAGATAAGTTTGTTGTGGGTACTATGATCCATAATTTGTGACTTTAATAAATTTTTAACATCTGATGTAGATTAAATTTATTTTATAAGGATCAGCGATCGCAAATTAAATATCTAAAGAATTACTTATTATTTGTTTAACATCGTCATTAATATTGATTAAGTAACTTTTCAATCTCTACAACTCGATCGTGATTCAACCAATTATTATCAACTAAAGTTGTGAGAGAATCAATTTCGGATATAGATTTACCTAAAATTCTTTCTATTACCCATCTAGGAGCAGGTTTTCGAATCTTTTTCTTGATCTTTTTTGAGGAAATAGCATCTCCTTCAGCACCAGTATTTACTTCTTCAACTTCAACAAATGTTACTTCTTCATTTTGTAGATATTCCAAAAGTTTACTGTTCTAACATTTGAGCATCAATAACTTTTCGGCGGTATTTAGTCACGAATATCATATGTAC
>JAALKG010000063.1 GCA_011088145.1 Cyanobacteria bacterium MH1_Bin12
CAATATGGCTTTCCTACTCTCTCTTCTTTGTAGTATTTGAAGGTCGCACCCTTTAAAACATACAGGTTTTATGCTTACCGCCAGTGGTGAATTACCTCCATTGGAAGAAGATAACATTATCAGTTTGGAATTAGAAGAAGATACTTCAGAAATTGAACCTGATGAATTACAATTTCTTGCTAGTTTTTACTCTTCAGAACAAAAATATAACCTATGCACTCCTTTAAGTCCTCTGTTATTTATCGGTCAAAGAAATCAAAAAGGTAAAATTGATATTTGTCAGGATCACGATGATAAATTTCCTTTAATCCTTGAGGAATTATTATTTGATGATTATAACAATGATTAAACTTTAAAGGGATTTACAAAAATGGGTGCAAATCTTGCACCCCTACTTTTAAAATGATTAATTTGTTTGATTTACTTGTTTATTTGATAACAAGATTTTCTTGACCTGCAATTACTTGAGCGGAAATAATTTTATCCTCAGCACTTAATTTTTCTAACACATTTGCACCTTCAGTAACATAACCAAATACAGCAAATCGACCATCCATGAGGTTATATCCAGGAGGAGTTACTTCTGTATCAAACTTGAAGAAAAAGAATTGAGATGAACCACCATTAGGATCTGAACTAGGACGAGCTAAAGCCACTGCACCATAAGCATTAAATGGCAATACAGGTTGAGCTAAATACATACCCACATCTTCTGTAGTAAAACCATAGATAGGCTCAGATTCTCCTTTGACTAAAATTTCTAAAGGGATTCCTCTGTATTGTTTGGTTTTAGGATCAATAAATCCTTGTGCTTCTCCTTTGGGGTCACCTGTTTGAATTACATAGAAATCTTCAGCTCTGATGAAAGGTAAATCATCATAAAATTTACGTTTTACTAAGTCCACAAAGTTACCGCCAGTAACAGGAGCACTATAGCCATCTACCACAATGGTCAAATCTCCTTGAGTCGTTTTAACTTTAACATTAGCTCTACCTAATAATTGTGGTAATTTGGTATATTCTTCAGGTACTTCATAAGGAAAACCTGTGACCATACTTTCTTCTAATTCTGTAATATTTTTGAGAATTTTAGTTCTAGTTGTATAAATTTCTTCTCTTTTTTGTCCTTCGACTAATTCTTGTAATGTAGTAACGTCTTCTTTTATAGAGGAGAAGAGTTCTGTTGCTCTAGGTTGAAGTTGTCCAGGGACTCCACTGATTAAATCATCCTGATGTAGTTTTAAGACAGATGCCGCATTATTTACTTCTTTCTCCACTACTTTCCATCTTTTTGATCTTAAACTACGAGAAATTTTTTCAATATTTGTTTGCAGTTTTCTGACATATTCATTTTCTATGGGTAGAGCATAACGTAAAATTGCTTCTGGATCTGTGATTGCATCTCCTTGAGCTAATATAGCTTGAGCTTCGGGTATCCCTAAAGGATTAAATGCGATCGCTGTTGTTACTATTAAAATAGATATAAGAGTTAGTTTGACAAAACGTTGCCACCAATTCAATTTCATGGTTTTTTTTAAGTTTTTTTAAGCATTATTCATCTTTCATTATTTCATAAAAAAGTCAATTGAAGTCTCAAGAGCGAATATCCTAAAAGGGACAAACTATTACTCTGATTTTTTTGACGATCGTCATTATCTAAAAATCCAAGAATTATATTAAGTTTTATTGCAGTTTATAAAATTTGATGTTAAATTAGGGTTAGTTGTTTGACACAACTGCAATCATACTATATAGAAAGAAATTGTTATGGACAACAAAAAAGCAAAATTTGGTTTCACCGAAGCCGCAGAAAACTGGAATGGACGTTTGGCAATGTTAGGTTTGGCAATTGGTATTGCCACTGAATTACTAACAGGACAAGGAATCTTATCTCAATTAGGTTTAATCTAATTGAAAAGAATTTTAGAAATTGACTGATTTTAGTTTCAGTAAATCTGCATAAAATATTTATAGGGGGCATCAGCCCCTTAATTTTTTGTTGATAATTGGTTTTTATCAGTAAGATATTAAAGACAGAAAAATGACTCGATCACTTTGAGATTAATAATGTTAATTTTAGTTTTTTTATCTTTAATAATTTGGATTTATTTAATTTTAGGAAGAGGTTATTTTTGGCGTTGTAATCAATTTTTAGATGAACAAAATTTGACACATCAAAAAATAAAAATAACGGCAATTATACCAGCTAGAAATGAAGCTGAAAATATATTAATTTGCTTAAAATCATTATTTAAACAAGACTATCAAGGTGATTTGAAGATAGTTTTAATTGACGATCGCAGCGATGATAAAACAAAAGAAATAGCGATAAAAATAGTCCAACAAGAAAATAAACAAGAACAACTTACTATTGTTGATGGTCAACCGTTAGGTGAGGGATGGAGTGGTAAATTATGGGCAATGAATCAAGGTATTGAATGGGCAAAAGAAAATTTAGAAACTGACTATTTTTTATTGACTGATGCTGATATAAATCATGCTCCTAATAATTTGTCTTTACTTATTTCTAAAGCTGAAAAAGAACAATTGGATTTAGTTTCCTTAATGGTCAAGTTACATTGTAAAAGTTTTTGGGAAAAGTTATTAATTCCTGCTTTTATTTTCTTTTTTCAACAATTATATCCTTTCCCTTCTGTTAATAATCCTGACAAAAAAATAGCAGCGGCGGCAGGAGGTTGTATATTAATCCGTCGAGAAGCCTTAGAAAGAATCGGTGGCATAGAAACTTTAAAAGAAGCTTTAATTGACGATTGCACTTTAGCTGATTTGGTAAAAAAAAGTTTATCTGTTAATCATGGTATTTGGTTAGGTTTAACTCAGAGTACCAGTAGTTTAAGACAATATGATACTTTGACACCCATTTGGGATATGGTTGCCCGTACTGCTTTTACTCAATTAAATTATTCTAATTTGTTACTCATCGGCACTATTTTCGGGATGTTTATAACTTATTTGGTTGCACCTTTGGGAGTAATTTTTGGTTTGATAACCAGTAATTATTTAGTGAGCCTATTGGCTTGGTTTACTCTTATCTTAATAAGTCTGAGTTATTATCCAACCATCAAATTTTATCGTTTACCCTGGTGGTATTGTTTATTGCTTCCTGCGATTGCTTTATGATATACTTTAATGACGATCGATTCCGCCATAAGACATTGGCAAGGAAAAGGAGGACAATGGAAAGGGAGAAGTTATAAAATAAAGGAAAATATCAATTAAATAAAACGTTAGCCAATTATTTTCAAGCTGTGTTTACTACCTTGTTTGCTAAAAAATCTCTGTACAATATACTATCTATCTCTATGAAAAGAGGGAAAGCGATCGAGTACAATAATCAAAAATCTACAAATACAACAGTCTGTAATCAACTGCATGTTACTAACAGATGACTTATTACTTAAATATAAACGTTGCCGTCGCAGTACTTTCCTCGTACTCGTCAAGATATACATCTAATGTTATCTATATTCACGGCAATTATATTTGTGATTTGGGGATTAGCGATCGCACATTGGACAGTTCATATATTTGCTCTGTTAGCTTTATTCTGTATTAGGACACCTGAATTTAAACCTAATACTGTAGAACTCAACGATTAATTGATCAATAACTCTTATTGCTGAATCCAAAATTATGGTAAGTGAGAGATTTGCCATTGAACCTTGCCAATTATTTTAGATGTTCATAAGCTTTATCAGTAACAACTCTTCCACTTCTTGTACGATTAAGAAAGCCAATTTGTAACAAATAAGGTTCGTAAACTTCTTCAATCGTTTTCGCATCCTCTCCAGTCGCTGCGGCAATAGCTTCTAAACCCACAGGGCCACCATTAAAATTTTCGATCATGATGGATAATACCAGTCTATCCGTCCAATCTAAGCCTAAAAGGTCTACATTGTGCAAATTTAAAGCGTCTGCTGCGATTTCTTTGGTAATAGAGGTATTTCCGCCCTTAACTTGAGCATAGTCTCTTACTCGTCGTAACAAACGATTACTGATTCTGGGTGTACCTCTAGAGCGATGAGCTATCTCACTTGCACCATCTGTTGTAATAGTTAGATTGAGGATATCAGCAGAACGTAAAATAATTTTTGTCAACTCTTCCACATCATAAAATTTTAACCTTTGAATTAAACCAAAGCGATCGCGTAAAGGAGAAGTTAACGCACCAATTTTGGTCGTTGCACCAATCAGAGTGAAAGGAGAAAGAGGAATGCTGCGAATTTTGGCTGATTGTCCTTTGCCGATAGTAATATCTAAACGCTTATCTTCCATCGCAGGATAAAGTAACTCTTCGGTTATTCGATTCAAACGATGAATTTCATCAATAAAGAGGATGTCTCCTGCTTGTAAACTAACTAATAATCCTGTAATATCACGGGGACGCTCCAAAGCTGGAGCAGCAGTAATCTTACAATTGACTCCCATTTCTTGTGCCAAAATTAATGACATTGTGGTTTTACCGAGTCCAGGAGGACCGTAAAATAAAATATGATCCAGAGGTTCACTTCTTAGTTTAGCTGCCTCGATCGCAATTAAGATAACTTCTTTTAAATCTTTTTGTCCCACATAATTAGTTAAATTATCAGGACGAATCTTATCTTCATTACCTTGAGTTTCTTCCATGGTCATAGTGGGTTGTAAGATACCCTTATCATCAGAATTAACAGATGAATTATCTTTAGTTTCTTTATTTTTTCTCTGTAATGGTAAACGTTGAGATTTATCTTGTGAAGAAGATCTTTTAATAGCCATAATCTTACATATAGAGAAATTAATATGATCTCAATTGTATAGTAGGAAACTAATTTATCAATTATTTTTGAATATTAATCCCAAATTTAGACAACAAAAAACTCCAAGGAAAACTATTAGCATTAATATGCATTGATCCTTGAAGTTTTTATTTTTCGATTTAACTAAAGAGGTTTAGAAACGGTTATTTCTACGACCGCCACCAAATGAACCTTTGTTTTCGCGAGGCTTAGCTTTATTAACTTTTAGCTCACGATTCATCCATTCAGCGCCATCTAAGGTTTCAATGGCCTTATCTTCATCAGCTTCAGATTCCATTTCAACAAAAGCAAATCCTCTAGGACGACCTGTTTCACGGTCTGAAGGAATATGAACTCTCTTAACAGTTCCATAGTCGGCGAAAACCGCATTGAGGTCTTCTTCTTTGACTTCGTAAGATAAGTTACCTACGTAAATTGACATATTTTGTTTGTCTTCTTAAATGAGTGTTGTGTTCACAGAGACAAGATTATTGGGAAAGAAATAGCTCAATACTTATCGGAAAAACCTTCGATACTGAAAAAAACTTAATCGTTAATCTGTTTATTCTCGACTTTCATTGTAATACTTTTTCTAAAAAATTACGAACCTGCTTAACAAAAGTATATTTAATCTGCTTCTAACAGTTTATGAAGATAAGTATGTTGGAAATTGAAAATCCGCAATCAGTAATCAGCAGTATCCTATGGAGAGCATATAGTTTGTTTTATAAACAAAGCAATTCCTTTATAAATGAGGTACAAATAGCTCAGATTAAAGCTCCCTAAATCCTCACCCTTCTGCCTGTCCTGCCCTTATTAAGGAGAAAAAAAGGGACTGACAAGTCCAAACTTTACCTCATAATTGCGAGAAACGCTATAATTTCAGAAGTCGTTAGCAAAGATGAATGTTTAAATTCTCGATTTGTCAGATAAACATCTAGTGTCATTTGCCTTTTTTCGTTATGCATATTGCCACAATTTGTATCTCTGCTGAGGATATTATTTACCCCAAAGATTATGCTATACTGTCTAGGTTGAGAAAATAGACAGTGCTGAGTTGAACTCGACCAGTATTTTATTGTTTACAAGAATTCGTTAAAAGGAAAATATAGTAATTCGTATGAAAGTAACTCAGGAAAAACTTCCTGCTAGTCAAATCGGTTTAGAGATCGAAATTCCTGCCGACATAGCTAAAAATACCTACGACAAAGTTGTTAAAGAAATAGCCAAAACCACTAATATTCCAGGGTTTCGTCAAGGCAAAGTTCCACGCCCTATTTTGTTACAACGTTTAGGCAGTAAGAAAATTAAATCCGCAGTATTAGAGCAATTAGTTCAAGATACCTTTCAAACAGCAGTAGAAGAACAAGAAATTAAGAGCATTGGTAACTATCAATTGCGTTCGGACTTTGAACAGTTAGTTGAAACATATCAAGTAGGCGAAGCATTTATTTATAAAGCATCTGTCGATGTTGCACCTGAGGTAACTTTAGGACAATATCAAGGATTTGAAGTTCAAGCCGAAGAAATTGTTTACAAGCCAGAAGATGTAGATAATTTAATTACTCAACAACAAGAAAAACTAGCTACTCTTATTCCTGTAGAAGATAGACCTGCACAATTAGATGACGTAGTTGTCATTGATTTTGAGGGACGTAACCCAGGTGAAAATGAAGGAGAAGAAGGCGATATTATTCCTAACACTGAAGCAGAAGAATTTCAGACAGAATTAAAAGAGGAAAAATTTATTCCTGGTTTTATTGCTGGTATTGTGGGAATGAATCTTGATGAAACTAAGAAGTTAAGTCTCGCTTTTCCCGATGATTATTCTCAAGAAGATTTAGCTGGTAGACCAGTAATTTTTACTGTTACTCTTAAAGAAATTAAAGAGAAAGAGTTACCAGACTTAGACGATGATTTCGCTGATGAAGTAAGTGAATTTGAGACTTTTACCGAATTAAGAGAGTCTTTAGAAAAACAATATCAAGAAAAGGCAACTAACGATACTAACCAAAATATCTACAGTGCCATTATCGAAGAGTTGTTAAAACATACCACCATCGAATTACCTCATACCATGATGGAAGAGGAAGTTCAAAACATTTTGATGCAAACCGCCAGACAACTTGAAAGTTATGGCATGGATGTCAAACAGTTTTTCACTGGTGAAATGGTTGGCAAGATGCGTGAAACAGCTCAACCTGAAGCGAGCAAAAATCTCCATACAACTTTAATCATCGAGAAAATTGCTGAACAAGAGTCTATTACTCTCATTGATGAGGAAATAAATGCCAAAAAAGCTGAAATCAGAGAGTCTCTAAAAGAAGGCGAAGTTGACGAAGAGAAACTTGAAAAGTTTGTTACTCAAGATTTGTTAGCTGACAAAACTTTGGAATGGTTAAAAGAAAAAAGCCAAGTGGAATTAGTTCCTGAAGGTAGTTTAGCTAAGGAAGAAGATTCTGAGGAAACTCAAGAGGAAGCGTCTGAGTTAGAAGAAGCAACTGTTGATAGTTAATTTATAATTTTATTTTTTGGTGAATACCATTGGTTTAGGGGTGCAGTTTTTGCACCCTATGTTTATTTAAAATTGTGATAAGAGAAATTTGAAACCTAGATATTGTTTAATTTATTAGTCTTATTAGTAATATTAGTTTGAGCTTGTTTATTAATACGAAGACTATTCACAATACCTAATGGCACTGCAAGGATAAAAAATATACCGATAAATAAGGTCAACCAAGAAGCGAAGGCGAGAAAAATATTTTCCCAACTTTTACGTAAATATTTTCCACCATAAAAAATGAGAATAAAAGCTAAAAGGGGAATTGGCACTCTTTCTACAATTTGTCCTAAAACGTTAAATTCCCATTGTGGATTAAGAAAACGAGGAGGGATCAAAATCTCTGCTAAGTCCATTAAGAATAGGAATAATAGCCCATAACCAACTAATCGCCATAATGCGATCGATCTAAGCATATTTTGGCTAAAATTACCAAGCTTATTAATTTTTTTATCGAAAGAGAGTGAAGGATTCTCATTATTCACTGAAGAATCAACATCTTGATTGAATTGATTAGTGATATTTTGATCTGGTTGATTCATTATCTGGTTAGTTTATGAATTATAACAATTGATATAAATTAGATTTTGTTTTATATGGAAAATGACAATGCCTAAAATATTCAAATTTTACTTGAATATTATTGAATTTTCGGAAAATAAATAATTTTAAGATTTGAGCGCAAAAATTTTCTCGATAACATTTTCAACTACTTTATCAGGAGTAGATGCTCCAGATGTTATACCAATAGTAATTTTACCCGCAGGAAGCCAATTACTATCTAATTGCAAATCTTGATTTAATGGTTTATGTTCAATGGTATTATCATTGAAAATGCGATCGTCACTATCAATATGATAAGAAGGGATATTATACTCAACGGCAATCTCTTGTAAGTGAGTCGTATTAGAAGAGTTAAAACCACCGATTACCACCATCAAATCCAGTTTTTCATTGACTAAATCTAACATCGCATCTTGTCTTTCTTGGGTAGCATCACAAATAGTATTAAAGCTCATGAAATGATCGTTCAAATTAAGAGGACCATATTTTTTTAACATGGTATCTTGAAATAATCTGGCAATTTCTTCTGTCTCGCTTTTGAGCATGGTAGTCTGATTTGCTACACCAATTTTATCTAAATGTTGGTCAGGATCAAAACCTTGGGAATAAGCATTCGTAAATTGGGCTAAAAACTCTTCTCGATCGCCACCATTAAGAATATAATCTCTTACATATTCTGCTTCTTTTGTGTTTAACACCACTAAATAAGTACCCGCAAAAGAACTAGTGGCAACAGTTTCTTCATGCTTATATTTACCATGAATGATGGAAGTGTAACTACGTTTTTTGTGTTTTTCTACCGAGTTCCAGACTTTGGATACCCATGGACAAGTTGTATCAACAATGGTAGAACCCTTATCATTTAACAATTTCATCTCGTCTACACTAGCACCAAAAGCAGGCAAAATAACCACATCTCCTTGATTGACTACAGAAAAATCTTTAATTCCTTCATTCACAGCAATAAAACCCACATTCATATCTTTTAAACGCTGATTAACTGAAGGGTTATGGATAATTTCGTTTGTAATCCAAATTTTTTCATGGGGAAAGTGAGTTCTAGTTTCATAAGCCATTGCTACCGCTCTTTCTACACCCCAACAAAAACCAAAAGCCTCTGCTAAATGAATGGTGACATCACCTCTGGTAATTTTGTAGTTATTCTGACGAATTTCTTGAATTAAACCACTTTGATATTCTTCATTGACAGCGATATTAGCTTCTTGTTGATGACCGAATCCGTTACGATGATAATTATCTGACTGTTGAAGATTTCGTTTAAAAGTTTTAGTATCCATTAGTTAGAAATATTAGTAAGAGTTGATTGATGATCTTTTTGAGCTACTTTTTAGAATATCTCAATTTTAAGCTAAATGAAGCGATCGAAATTTAATTATCATTACCCAAAATTGAGAATTATATGCCAGGGACATTAGAGTAATCTTCAACGGGTGCGACTCTCCCCTGATACATTATGGCTGTGATTCACCATTAAAGAGGTTTTTAGAAAATTTTAGAACATATAATTAGCTACAGTATTTTCTTAATTTTATGGATTAATAAATACCTTATAGAGCAAAAATTTTATGACCTTTCTTCCAACATCAAAATCAGGTCGCACCCAATCAGACAAGAAATTGATGTTGATTTACCCCCTACTTTTAAAGTGGTTAGAAGATGAAAAAAATACTAATAATCTATTAAGCGATGTTGAATTATTCCAAAGTAAAAGAGTGTTTATTAGTTGTCATAGTCAAGAGCAAGGGTTAGAAATTGTTCAAGACTTTTATGAAGCTTTGGAAACAGTAGGACACAAAGTTTTTATGGCAAATGTAGATATTCAATTAGGAGAAAAATGGGCTGAACGAATTGATAAAGAGTTAGAAGAATGTGATTATTTTATTTTGTTTCTATCTAAAAAATCAGCCTCTAGTGAGATGCTTATTGAAGAATTGCTACTGGTAAAAGAATTACAAGTTAGTCGCACTGACAAAAAACCTGTTATCTTTCCTATCCGTATCAATCTTTCATTAGATGAGCCTTTAAATTATTACTTGCGAAACCACCTTAGTCAAATTCAGCAAAGAGAATGGAAATCTTCTGCTGATACTCCAATAATTATACAAGAAGTTTTGAATTTATTATCATCTAGAGAATTACCAATAGCAGTAGTATCCGATAAGGAATCTGAGATAACTATAAAACCAGCTATAGAAAGATTAGATTCACCACCTTTTCCTTTAGCAGAACCAGAATTACCCGGAGGAGCAATAGAAGAAGTTTCTCCTTTTTATATAGAAAGACCACCCATTGAAAATGAATGCTATCACATTATCAGACAACCAGGTGCTTTTATTCGGATTACATCTCCACGACAAATGGGGAAAACTTCATTATTAGCTAGAATCCTTCACCATGCTAAACAAGAAGGTTTTCAGGTAGTATATTTAAGTTTTCAAGAAGCTGAAGAGAGAATTTTTCAAGAACTAGATAAATTCTTACGCTGGTTTTGTTTAAGTGTAAGTCGTCAATTAGGGGTTTCAGTCAATAAAGTCAAGGAACTCTGGGAAGATGAAGAATTGTTTGGTTCTATGAGATTGTGTACTGTATATTTTAAAGAATATTTACTTATAAATATTAAGAATCCTTTTATATTAGCTTTAGATGAACTAGATCGACTTTTTTCTTATCCAAATATTGCTGACGATTTTTTGAATCTTTGAAGATATTGGTATGAAGAAGGGAGATTTGGTGGAAACAATTTTGTTAATACTAGATTTTTATTAGTTAATTCTACAGAATTTTACTCAGTAATGGATATAGCTTCATCACCTTTTAATATTGGGTATTCAGTTAGACTACCAGAATTTTATGCTGAACAAGTATTAGACTTATCTCGAAGACATGGATTAAATTGGCAAAATAAAGAAGTTGAACAATTAATGCAAATGGTTGGTGGACATCCTTACCTAATAAGAGTCGCACTTTACCACATTGCTCAGAATGGAATAAGTATAAATCAACTAATAGAAGAAGCGACTGAAGCATATAGTCCTTATATTGACCATTTACAAAGGCTAGTGTGGATTTTACAAAAATCTCCAAACTTAATTGATGTTTTCAAAAAAATTGTAATGGCAAATGAGCCAGTTAAATTAGAACCACAAAAAGCATTTCAATTATCTGGAATAGGTTTAATACATTTACAACACGATAAGGCTACAGTTCGTTGTCAATTATATAGAGACTATTTTCGTAATTACTTTGATACTTAAAAGTCAGTTTCCATTCCATAATCTACCATTTCTCATACTCCTTTTGATGTTTCTGGCTTTAGTTCCGAGTGATCCTAATCTCTTATCCATTAACCAAGCAACAAAGAAACCAACACTACCTCCTGTTCCAGTCGTCGCTAATACAGTTCGCCAATTCTTTTCCCCAGGAGCGATCGCCATTATCACCCCAGAAACTAATGTTGCTACTAACCAAGACTTAAACAGCGATCGCGTAGCGCAGGCATAGCCTGACCGCCTACCATCCCCTACTCCTTGACGATAGATAATTATTTTCTCCTGTTCATCAGCCAATTGACCATCCCTAAAGGGTCCTTTTTTTCATCTTCCCTTCTCGTCAAATCATCAATTTCTTCTATAGCTTCTTCCAAATTTTCTCGTAACCCCGGCACTGTAAACTCCCAAGTCTTCTTATAATAATGTTCCGCCGCCAGAGTCTTAGCCACACTGTATTGAAGATCCTCATCACTGATAGGATGATTAACCATACTTCTTTCGCTTCTAGTGGTTGAATTAGAACCAGAGCTATCTATCTGAGAACTATCTTATTTAACTACCGCTGAGCGAGGATTTACCTTCTTCCACTCGCTAAAATGAGAACCAATAGTGTGAGGACTTTTCTTCAGAGCCTTACATATATCATCTCTAGTTGGATATCTTCCCGTTGCCAAAATTCCCTCAGCAACTTCCCATACTTGCTCTTGAATATCTGATACTTTTGTTGTTTTTTCTACTGACATAATTGCTTATTTTAAACTCTTTATTTTAGGGTACCCCAACCAGCACAAAAATTCCACTCTTTTTTGTGCTCTAACTGCTCTAACTTAAGCTCATCAAAGGGCACACCGTACTACAAAAAAAACTGTATTCTGTGCTCTAAAAATGTGCTGCGTTTATTCAGTGAACAGTGACCAGTTATCAGTTACCATATACGTAAATTTGAATTCAAAATTCAAAGTTCAAAATTCAAAATGTTTGCTATCTAATATCTGTCACCTGCTACTGATACCTATCCCCTTTTCTATGAAAATCTGGAATTATCTTTTACTATTATTGACGATCGCTTTATGTAGTTGTTCATTAATTAATCCACAAATCTTTTCTCGTAAAAATCCCCCTGGTGAATTATGGCAAGTTAAAGAAGGGTCAATTTATGATGGGGATACTATAAGAGTCATCAGAGGGAATGAAGAATTAAAAATTAGATTTTACGGTATAGATGCTCCAGAAAAAGCTCAAGCATTAGGTATCGAATCCAGAGATTATTTACGTTCTCTGATTGCCTTTAGTCAAGGTCAAGTATATATCACTCCTATTGAAAGCAATTAATACAGACGTACTGTAGCTGAAATATTTGGTATAAATGGTAATTTTCTCAATGCCGAAATAGTCAAAGCTGGTTTAGCCTACCATTATCAAAGATACTCTAGTAATTGCCCCCATAAACAAGACATCGTTTTAGCCGAAAAAACAGCCCAAAATCTAAATTAGGAGTGTGGGCAAACAATAATAATCAACCACCCTGGCAATGGAGGAAAACAGTGAACAGTAGGCAGTAACAAGCTTCTTCAGTGAGCAGTGAACAGTGAACAGTCACCATGAAATCATCAGTAACTGGTAATTGTGTAATAAATATTGCGAAAGATAACAAATATATAAATCAGTAAGTATTTGATAAGACCTATATCCATGAAGAAGATATTAGCAAAATCTTCTGGAAAATAATCATAAACTCTCAGAAATCAGGAGGTAAATAAATAATGATAACTGATAAATATAGCTTTTTCCATATTTATGAGGTACAACGAGAAAATGCAAGTCCCCCTTACCAAGGGGGATTTAGGGGGATAGATTTATATTGCACATGGTAGATAAACGCTATATTCACAAATCATTGACAAAAAAACAACTGATCACTGGTCACTGAAACCTTTACTTGCTCACTGTTCTGAACTCTCAATTAATTTTTCTAACTGATTCAATAAAGACTTTAATTTCTTTTGCTTCTGAGGATCTTGCCATAAACTCTTCGTCTTTCTTACCTGCTTATAAGTAGCATCAAAGCGATTTCTCAGATCATATTTTTCTTTCTTCGGAGTAATAGCCGCCACTCTCTCTTGGATTTGAGTCAAAGATAATGAAGACTCGATCGCCTCATTTAATAACTTCTCCCTCACTTCTGCATCGTATATCTTAGCGATCGCCTTCGCCTTAGTATAAGCAATTTCTCCCTTTTGTAAAGACTCCAACAAATCTTCAGGTAACTTTAATAAAGGTAAACGATTGCTGACAAAAGACTCCCAACTCATCAATCCCAATTCAGCAAATATCCCTTGGATCGACTTTTCCGTGTTACCAATAACGTTATTGGTAACTTTCTTGGTTAACTGATTGTGCATCCGATAAAGAATCGAAGAAATCTCTGCTACAGATAGTTTCAGCCGAGTGGACAACAATAATAAAATCCCTTCCGTTTCTTCAACTGGGTTCAAATCATCCCGTTGCAGATTTTCCACCAAAGAAATAGCTAACGCTTGTTCATCAGTCAATTCCTTAACCGTAACAGGAACTTCAGTTAACTTTGCTTCTTTAGCCGCCCGATAACGTCTTTCCCCCGCCACTAATTGATAATACCCTTTGCGTTTAGGCAGAGGACGCACTAATAAATTTTCTAAAATCCCATGCTCTTTAACCGAAGCCGTTAATTGAGCCATTTTTTCAGGGTCAAAGTAACGGCGTATTTGTTGTTCCGGTACGACGATCCTTTCTAGCTTAACCATCATCGTAGAAAAGGTATTTTCAGAAACTTCTGCTGAAATAGGCTCACTTTTAACTTGGGATTCTTTAGCTGGCGTCGTTTTTCGACGAGTACTTGTACTTCTTCTAGGCATCGTTTAACATCTCCATTAAATTCTCTGAACAACCAAGATATTAGCATCAAAGGTAATTTAAAATCAATCTAACAGTAATAGTTTTCTTTAAGTTACCTGAGCTCTGAAGCCTATCACCCAAAACCTGAAACTGATAACTGGTCACTGGTTATTATTTATAACTCATGTTGCACTCTGGGCAATTCCAATGACTACTTTTTTTATCAACATCCAATACTTTTAAATTACCATAATTATATCCACAATTGCTACAAATACCAGTAAAAATAGGATGATTATCTAATAACCATAATTGTCTGTTTTTGTCTGGTTTATTACTTGGTGATATATTTTTATCTTTTAAATCGCTGTCCATATTATCCCTTCGTTTACCGCTCGTGCTAACGCACCAGCTATTGGATTAGTCTAATTATACTATTTATTTCAATTACTTAAAAACCGCCATTCTACGAAAGGCTATGGGTTACGAATACTTTATTTTTTTCACTAACTTAATTTTTAATGTAACGATCAGGCTTTGCCTGCCGCTTTTAGCGATCGCATTATTTTTAAATGGACACTTCGTGATTTATTTTTTTATCGATCGACATGTAATCAATACCAGGGCTTTCTCATAAAAATCCTACCCTTTTCAGGAATTCCTCCAAAAGC